>JBEVMI010000041.1:0-5874 GCA_040508685.1 Spongiibacteraceae bacterium | reverse complement strand
CAACATTTTCCAGTCGACAGTTTTCACAACAATCTCGCCGAGGAGCTGGCGCCGATGCGGCCCTTCCTGGCGGGTGCATACCGTTTGCGCGACCTCGACTGGACGGTGTTCAGCCCCTTCCGTCTGGCGCGCGATGCACGCTTTTTTAATGCGGCGGTCTGACCGCGACCAACAGAGTTCACAATCCTTCAATCGACACAGCAAGGCGTCACTAGACACACCGAACGATTCGGGTGGGAGTAAAGAGCATGAATATGAGATCAGAAGCCCTGGCGAAATTGCCCGCAAATCCCGTGATTACGGCGCTGATCGCGCTGCTGGTCATCGGCCTGCTGGGTGGCGGTATCAACGCCTATTTCGTCGCCCGTCACGCCAGTCAGGATCAGCAATATCTGAACCTGACCAGTGAATTGCGCGTGCTGTCGCAGCAGATCGCAACCGCATCGCGCAACGCCACCAACGGCGAGGCGCCCGCGTTCGAGCAGCTGGCGAAAAGCCAGACCGAGTTCGACCAGGTGCTGAAGACGCTGACCACCGGCGACGGCTCGCTGCCGGGCATGGAAGGCGGCGCGCTCAACGAACTCAATACCCTGTGGTCGCGGGTGAACACGGCATCCACCACGATCGTTAAAAACCGCGAGCGGGTACTGTTCCTGCACGACGTGGCGAAAACCCTGAACGACTCGATCCCCGAGCTGCAGCAGGAATACAACAACGTCGTGGAAGTGCTGGCGCAGACCAACGCCCCGGCCGACCAGGTCGCACTGGCCCAGCGCCAGTCCTGGCTCGCGGAACGGATCGCGCGCAACGTCGACAAGATGCTGGAAGGCCAGACCGACGCACCGCAGGCCGCCGACCAGTTCAACCTCGACGCCAGCACCTTCGGCAGCGTGTTGCAGGGCATGTTGAGCGGCAACGCGGCGATGCGTATCTCCCGCGTCGGCGACAAGGACGCACGCACCTCGCTCGAAGCGATCAACAAACTGTTCCAGTTCGTGAGCGGCTCGGTCGACGAGATCTTCCAGGCCTCGCCGGAACTGCTGAAAACCTCGCAGGCATCGGCCGCCATCACCGTCGACTCGCCGAAAATCATGGAGGCCACCACCAAACTGGCCGATGTGATCAGCAACCTCGACCGCAGTCGTATCTTCACCGGCCGCAGCGTGCTGTTCTTCGTCGCATTGATCCTGGTGTCGATCGCGCTGATCGGCATGCAGTCGTTCGCCAACACCCGCGACCGCCTGAAAGAAACCGCAGATCAGAACGAACGTAACCAGAACGCCATTTTGCGTCTGCTCGACGAGCTGACCTACCTCGCGGACGGTGACCTCACCACCACCGCGACCGTAACCGAAGACTTCACCGGCGCCATCGCCGACTCCATCAACTTCACCATCGACCAGTTGCGCATCCTCGTATCGTCGATCAACGACACGGCGCGCAAGGTATCGCAGGCCGCGCAGGAATCGCAGGCCACCGCACTGCACCTCGCCGAAGCCTCCGAACACCAGGCGCAGGAAATTGCCGGCGCCTCGGCGGCGGTAAACGAAATGGCGGTGACGATTGATCAGGTATCCTCGAACGCCGCCGAATCGGCCGCGGTAGCAGAACGCTCGGTAACCATCGCGAATACCGGCGCCGAAACCGTACAGAACACCATCAAGGGCATGGACAATATCCGCGAGCAGATCCAGGAAACCTCGAAACGGATCAAACGTCTCGGTGAATCCTCGCAGGAGATCGGCGACATCGTATCGCTCATCAACGATATCGCCGACCAGACCAACATCCTCGCCCTCAACGCAGCCATCCAGGCGTCGATGGCCGGCGACGCGGGCCGCGGCTTCGCGGTGGTAGCGGACGAGGTTCAACGCCTCGCAGAACGTTCTTCCGCGGCGACGAAACAGATCGAAGCGCTGGTCAAGACGATTCAATCCGATACCAACGAAGCGGTTATCTCGATGGAACAGACCACCGCCGAGGTGGTGCGCGGTGCGCGTCTGGCACAGGATGCAGGTGAAGCGCTGGAACAGATCGAAACCGTATCGCAGGAGCTCGCGGAACTGATCCAGAACATTTCCAACGCGGCGCGCCAGCAAGCATCGTCGGCGGGCCACATCTCCAACACCATGAACGTCATCCAGGAGATCACCTCGCAGACCTCCGCCGGCACCACCGCCACCGCGCGCTCGATCGGCAACCTCGCCAACATGGCGCAGGAACTGAAGAGCTCGGTAGCCGGCTTCAAGCTGCCGGGCGACGAGGCGGCGCACTAAGCGCTGCCTTGCGGCAACGCTGACGTCGCCTCGGCCACACGGACATGACAGCCTGGTCGCTATCCACTTCAACCAGTCTCGGCGCGGCGGAGCTCGACGCCTGGCTGCAGCTGGTTGAAGAACGCACCGGTATCGATTTCTCGCAACACCACTCGATCCTGCAAACCGGATTGAGCCGGCGGTTGCGCGAACTCGGCCTTAGCGACAGCGAGACGTATTTCCAGCAAGTGAAGGCGCTGCCGCAGGGCCTGCAGGAATGGCAGGCACTGCTGGCGCATCTCACCGTCAAGGAAACCAGCTTTTTCCGTCAGCCCGCCGCTTACGATCTGGTGCGCGCTTATTTGCGCAAACGCGCGCAGGCGTCGAGGTCGTCGGGGAAAACGGATAGATCCATCGATCTGTGGAGTGTCGGCTGCGCCACCGGCGAGGAACCCTACAGCCTGGCGATTGCAGCCAACGAATCCCTCGCTGCGAGCGGTCGCCAGCAGTATTTCGGCGTGTTGGCGACCGACATCTGCCCGCAGGCGTTGGCCCAGGGGCGCGCTGCCATTTACAGCAACCGCCGCCTGGCCAACCTGTCCGACTCGCTGCGGCGCCGGTACTTTCAATCCGTGCCTAGCGGGCAGGCCGCGCCAGTCACGGCGGGCAGCGACGGCAACTACCGCGTCAACGACAGCCTGCGCAGCCGGGTCTGCTTCAATCAGGGCAACTTGTTGTTTATCGAACGCATGCCGGCGCTGCCGATGGATGTCATTTTTTGCCAAAACGTGCTGGTCTATTTCCGGCGCTGGCGGGTCAAGCAGGTCCTCGACGCGCTGGCGCAACGCCTCAAGCCCGGCGGTCTGCTGGTGGTCGGCCCGGGTGAGGCGCCGCACTGGCAACATCCAACATTGGTACGAACCCAGCATGAGGGCGTAACCGCGTGGCTGAACCGCGCCGTGCCCATACCCCCATCCACCCCGGCCGCGCCCGCGGGCGCTCCGCTGTAATGAAAGGCTGAGACACATGGTTGCCGAGCGCAGAGATTATGTAGCACTCGACTGGGTCGCCGCGGAGATCGGGGATACCCTGACCCAGGCCACCGCTGCGCTGGACTCTTATCTGGGCAACAGCGGCGACATCACCCAGCTGCGTTTTTGCCTGACCTACATCCATCAGGTCTACGGCACGCTGAAGATGGTCGAATTTGCCGGCGCGGCGCTGCTCGCCGAAGAAATGGAAACCACCGCGCACGCGCTGCTGGCCGATAGCTTGCCGGCAGCGGCGCGCGCCGACGCCCTGCAGGCGCTGAAAGTGGCGCTGGCCCGCCTTCCCGTTTACCTGCAACAACTGCAAAAAGAACGCGTCGACCGTCCGACCGCCCTGCTGGCACTGATCAACGACCTGCGCGCGCTGCGCAACGACACCCTGATTACCGAATCGGCGATTTTCAGCCCGATCCTGACCCCGTCCGATGCCCCGGGCGCAGCGCTCGATATTCCCGAAGGCGAACTGATCCTCGCCGCCGGCAAACTGCGCCAGATGTACCAGATGGCGATGCTCAACTATCTGCGCGCCCACGAACCGCGCGAGAACCTGAATTATCTGGCCAAGGTCTGCGCACGCCTCGCCAAACTCGCCGGCGGACTCCCCTCCGAAGCGCTGTGGAAGGTCGCGATCGCACTGTTTGAAGGCCTGCTCAATCGCTCGATCCCGCTGACACCGGCGATCAAAAGCCTGTTGCAGCAGATCGACAACCAGATTCGCGAAGTCGCCGAGACAGGAGCCGTGGCGCTGCGCCGCGACCCACCGCTCGGCCTGCTGAAAAACCTCCTTTATTACATCGCCGCCAGCACCGCCAAAACCCGCTTCATCTCCGAGATAAAACAGAGCTACCGGCTGGCCGCGGCCCTGCCCGAGGAGCAGGCGGTCGATATCGAAACCCTGGCAGCGGTGAAAGCGGCGCTGGCCGGGCAACTCGAACAACTGGCCGACGATCTCGGCACCGATGTCAGCGCCGACTACGCCGTATTGTTGCTGGCGGAATTGCGCCGCGCCCAGGACACCACGGCGCTGCTCGGTCTGAACCAGGCCCAGCAGCTATTGCACGATGTCGCGGCCCGCCTGCAGAGCCAACGCAGCGACTTCGCCGATCTGATCAGTGCGATGCGGGTCCTGGCCGCCGATCTGGTGCAAGCACCCGTACCGGCACCCGCCAAACAGCTGTTCAACGACAGCGAGGAAGCGCAGGAACAGCTCGACAAGGCTTTCGGTGCCGTTCTTCTGGAGTCGCGCAACGGGCTCGAACAGGCCAAGGAGGCGATCATCGAATTTGTCGCCAACCAGTGGCGCCACCAGTGCCTGGAAGAAGTGCCGAGCCTGCTGGCCGGCGTGCGTGGTGGCCTGCAACTGGCCGGCATGGAGCGCGCAGCCCATGTGCTGGCGGCCTGCGAAAACTATGTGCGCCAGGATCTGCTCGGCGACCGGCAGGTACCCGCCTGGCAGCTGCTCGACACGCTCGCGGATGCGATTGCCTCGGTGGATTACTACCTTGAGCGCCGCGCCGAAGGCGGCGATACCGACGTCGAAAGCATCATCGACGTCGCCGAGGAAAGTGTCGCGGCGCTGGGTTACCCGACCGATGGCCGCATCATTGAACGCGTGTCCGCCGAACCGAGCAATGTCATCCCCTTCCCGAAACCGACCGACGACAGCGAACGTTTCGACGATCACGCCGGACTGGAAGGCGAATCCGCCGACGACACGCTGGCTGCCGCGGATGCATCATTCGCCGAGACCGAGCCCCCGGCAGAGGTCGAGACATTGATCGAAACCGACGCGTTGGCGCCCATCGAATCGGTGCTTGAGGCCGAATCGGCGCCGGCAGTTGAATCGATCGACGACGCCGAGGCGATTGCCGACGACTTGATCTCGGATATGGAGTGGGACGACGAAGCACCTGCGCTCGAAGCGGCGATTCCCACGCTGGAGCCGGAGCCGGAGCCGGAGTCTGCGGCCGAACTGCCGCTGACGGTCGCCATCACGACCGAGCCGGCGTTTGCCGAAGGCGAAGAACCCGATCCCGAAATCGCCGAAATTTTTGTCGAGGAGGCGGGCGAGGTGCTGCAGACCCTCGATGAATACCTGCCGCAGTGGCAACACCATCCCAATGATGCCGAGAGCCTGGCGGTGATCCGCCGCGCGTTTCACACGCTGAAAGGCAGCGGTCGCATGGTCGGTGCGACGCAGATCAGCGAGCTGGCATGGTCGGTCGAGAACATGCTGAACCGCGTGACGGACGGCACCCTGCAGATCGATAAGGCGCGGGTCGCCATCGTGGTCGGCGCGCGCGCGCTGACGCCAGGATTGATCGCCGCCTTTGAACAGCGCCTGCTGCCGGATATGGCCAATGTGCAGCCGCTGATCGAACGCGCCCTGTTGCTGGCGCGCGAGCAATCGCTGCCCGTCGCGGCGACGAGCGATAACGTGATGATCCCGACCTTGGCGCCCGAAACGGACGCGCCCGGAGCGACCGGCATCGCCGCCGAGGTCGTGACTGACGCATCCTTCGACCATGAAGAATCCCTAGTCGAAGAGCCTCTTGTCGACGACGAAGCTC
>JBEVMI010000209.1:0-5011 GCA_040508685.1 Spongiibacteraceae bacterium | reverse complement strand
TCGCGGTCATGATCAGCAGCTTCGGTTTCGCGATCATTGTCGACATGCGCTCTCCGCGTTAGGGAATGGTTGTAATTAAAGCTGGCGAATTTTAAAAGGACGGCCCTTGATTCCCTGCGCGCCAATGCGACGCGATGCCGCATCGGCGACCTCTCTTTTTACGGCAACGTACGTGTGCAGATCGGCAACTGCGATCTTGCCGACGTCAGCCCCGGCAATCCCATCGGCACCGGTGAGCGATCCGAGAATATCGCCGGGGCGCAGTTTATCTTTGCGGCCACCGGAAATTTGCAACGTGACCCAGGCTGGCGCTGGCAGTGTTTTCGATGATTTGTCGGCCGGCAGATCCGTCCATTTCACCGGCTGATTTAAATACTCTTCGATCGCCAGCGCACGATGAGACTCGGACGGAGTGCACAGGCTGAGCGCAAGACCACTCTGCCCGGCGCGGCCGGTTCTGCCGATGCGATGCACATGGACCTCCGGATCGAAGGCGAGTTCGACATTGATCACCGCGGTGAGATCCTTGATATCGAGCCCGCGCGCAGCCACGTCGGTGGCGACCAGCAGCGGGCAGCTGAGGTTGGCGAACTGTGCCAGCACCTGATCGCGATCGCGCTGCTCCAGATCGCCGTGCAGTGCAGCGACATAAAAACCCTGCGCGCGCAGGGTTGACATCACCTCATCGCAGCGTTGTTTGGTGTTGCAAAATAACAAGGCGGTTTTTTCTTCGGCGTTGACGGCAGTCGGATCACTACCCACTTTCTCATTGAACACATAACGCCGCAGCAGATTGTTCAACACCCCTACGCGGCTCCGATCGTCAACCTCGAAAAACAATTGTTCGATTTGCGCTTCGGTGTGGACCGAGTCTACGGTCACTTCGAGCGGATCGGATTGGAAGCGCCCACTCAAGCCGCGGATTTCTTCCGAGTACGTCGCGGAAAACAATTGCGTCTGCCGGCGTTTCGGCAAGTATTCATTGACCGCGAGGATGCTGTCGTAAAAACCCATGTCGAGCATGCGATCGGCTTCGTCAAGCACGAAGGTATTGACCAGATTCAGGTCGAGCGTTTTCTTCTGCAGATGTTTCAGTACACGGCCGGGCGTGCCGACGATGACATGCGCGCCATGCTCCAGCGAACCGATTTGCGGTCCGATGGAAACACCGCCGCACAGGCTGAGAATTTTGATGTTGCCGAGTGCGCGTGCCAGACGCCGCAATTCCTGCATGACCTGATCGGCGAGTTCGCGCGTCGGACACAACACCAACGTTTGTACCGCAAACAATCGCGGGTTGAGATTGGTGAGCGCGCTGATGCCGAATGCAGCCGTTTTCCCGCTGCCGGTTTTGGCCTGAGCAATGACATCGCGCCCCGCCAGCAAGGCCGGCAGACTTTCCGCCTGGATCGGGGTCATGTTGGTGTAACCCAGCTCATTCAGATTGCTGAGCATGGCGGGCGCCAGTGGCAGTAACGAAAACGGTTTGGCGGGAAGTGTTTTGGGAGCGGAGGTCACGATGGCGGGCCTTTGGTAAACGGCCGTCATAGTAACACTGGGTGCGGCGCCATCGCGGCACCTGACAGGGGCTGGCTCAGGAATCGCTCAGGTCCAGGACCAGCTTAGATTGATGACGGCTTCCGGCTGCGGCGTCCACGTCAAAGCCTATGGCGAATTGCTCAAACACGACGATGCCTATCGGACAAAAGCACAAGCCGTCACGGCAAAAACTCTCGATATTGCTGAAATTTTGCTGGCCGAAGAAGAGGCATTGCGGCAAAAATTGGCGGCGGCAAATCCACGATCGAGCCATGGGCCCGTTGCCTTTCATTCGCCCTGTACACTGCAACACGGCCAGCGCATCCGCGGCACCGTAGAACGGCTGCTGACCGCAGCGGTTCTCAGCTGACCATAGTCACCGTAGTCATTTATGCTGCGGCTCCGCGGGCACGTATTCGGTTCTTGAGCCCAAATTGTCCGGTCAGCTGGGCGACCACAAATTGCAAGCATTGAGCGCGGATGAGCCAGCCCTGATCGCAACCGCCAATATCGGCTGGCTGACCCATCTGCAGTCCGCCACGGCCACACCGGTGCGCCACTGGATCGAATTGATCGATACCGCACTGACGAATTAATTGCTACGGCGCTGCACAGCGGCGTCGCCCGGAGAAAATCATGTCGCAATATGCAACACGCAATGGCCTGCAAGTCGCCACCGAGCTGGCGCAATTTATCGAAGAAGAAGCGCTGCCGGGAACGGGTCTGGCGCCTGAAAAGTTCTGGAGTGGTTTTGCTGCGCTCATTGCCGATCTGCAACCCGAAAATCGGGCGCTGCTGCAACAACGCGACGCCTTTCAAGCCCGGCTCGACGAGTGGCATCGCCGGCAGGGCAGCAATTTCGACGCGAAAACCTACCTCGCTTTCTTGCGTGAAATCGGTTATCTCGCGCCCGAAGTCGCCGAGTTTGCAATCAGCACACAAAATGTCGACGCGGAAATCGCGACGATTGCAGGTCCGCAGCTGGTGGTGCCGGTGATGAATGCGCGTTTCGGCCTCAACGCCGCGAATGCGCGCTGGGGCAGCTTGTACGACGCGCTTTACGGCACCGATGTCATCGATGAAGCCGGCGGTGCCGAACGCAAGGGCGGCTATAACGCCGTGCGCGGCGACAAGGTTATCGCCTATGCAAAAAACTTTCTCGATCAATCCGCGCCGCTGGCGGCCGGACACTACGCCGACGTATCCGGATTTGCGATCGATCGGGATCAGCTCGTTATCACGCTGAAAAATGGGGACAAAACTGCACTCGCACAAACCTCGCAGTTCGTCGGTTATCTCGGCGACGCCGCAAAACCGCAGGCAATTTTGTTGCGCCGCAATGGCCTGCATCTGGAAATCCAGATTGACCGCACACACCATGTCGGCAGCGGCGATGCGGCCGGCATCAAGGATGTGCTGCTCGAAGCCGCGCTTACCGCGATTCAGGATTGCGAAGATTCCGTCGCTGCGGTCGATGCGTCCGACAAGGTCGTGGCGTATCGCAACTGGCTGGGGCTGATGCAGGGCACGCTGAACGAGACCTTTGCCAAAGACGGCGGCAACCTCACGCGCCGCCTGAATCCCGACCGCACCTACGCAACTCCCACCGGCAACTCACTGACGCTGCCGGGTCGCAGCCTGTTGCTGGTGCGCAACGTCGGCCATCTGATGACGACCGACGCCGTACTCAATGCTGCCGGTGAAGAAATCCCCGAAGGTATTCTCGACGGTGTCGTCACCAGCCTGTGTGCAATACACGATCTGCAAGGCAAAAACATGTTGCGCAATTCGCGCAGCGGCAGCGTTTATATCGTCAAACCCAAAATGCATGGTCCCAACGAAGTCGCCTTCGCCAATACATTATTCAATCGCATCGAAGATATGCTCGGCCTGACGCGTCACACGCTGAAGATCGGCATCATGGATGAAGAGCGCCGCACCACGCTGAATTTGCAAGCCTGTATTCATGCCGCCCGCGAGCGCGTGATTTTTATCAACACCGGATTTCTCGATCGCACCGGCGATGAAATTCATACATTGATGGAAGCCGGCGCTGTCGTGCGCAAAGAAACGATGCGCCAGCAAACCTGGATTCGCGCTTACGAAGACCACAACGTCGATGTCGGTCTTGCCTGCGGATTGCGCGGCCACGCGCAAATCGGCAAAGGCATGTGGGCGAAGCCCGACAAGATGGCAGAGATGGTCGCCACCAAACACAGCCATCCGCAGGCCGGCGCCAATTGCGCGTGGGTGCCCTCTCCGACCGCCGCCGTTTTGCATGCGATGCACTATCACCAGATCGATGTTTCCGCCCGCCAGCGCGAATTGTCCGGACAACGCCGTGCGCAACTCGAAGAACTGGTAACGCCGCCGATGCTCGGTGCAACACCACTCAGCGCAAAAGATATCGCACAGGAGCTCGACAACAATGCGCAGGGCATTCTCGGTTATGTCGTGCGCTGGGTTGAGCACGGTGTCGGCTGCTCGAAAGTACCGGATATTCACAACGTCGGCCTCATGGAAGATCGCGCCACACTGCGTATATCCAGCCAGCATATTGCCAACTGGTTGCACCACGGTATTTGCACGGCGGAGCAGGTCGAAGCGACGCTGCGGCGTATGGCCGCGGTAGTCGATAAACAAAATGCCGGCGACCCAACCTATCGCCCGATGAGCGTCAATCTCGATGCTTCACCGGCATTTCAGGCTGCACTCGATCTCGTATTCAAAGGCAAAGCCCAGCCTAATGGTTACACCGAGCCGCTGCTGCACGCCTGGCGCCGCAAGGCAAAGACCCTGGGTTATTAAAAACAGATAATTTTACTCGCTGCCATTCAGTAAACCCGGAGTTGGAATCCGCGATGAAATACCTGTTCGAAGTTCATATCAAACCGGGACATACCGCGGAAGAATATGCCGATGCGTGGGTGCGTGCGAGTCGAATTATCCAGCAGGCGCCGGGTGCACGCGGCACCAAACTGCATCGTAAACTCGACGCTCCCGATACGCTGCTCGCGATTGCCAGCTGGGATACAAAAGCGGATCGCGATGCGATGGAAGGCAAACACGACACTACCGTTGCCGCCATCATTCAAAGCGCAGCACCCTGCTGCACAATTCGATTGATCGGTGAGTTCGACGAGCCGGAATGGGTAGTGTTGCCAGATCGAGTGAACATCTAAAACTGAACTATAAAAAAGCGCGACGAAGCCGCGCTCTAACAAATTGAATATCACTTTTTAAGCACAGTAAATTAATTAGTTGCGAGCACCTTCCAGCAAACCCTTCAGATTGGAACTCATCACTTTGCGGTTCTCATCAGCATTTTCGCCCGGGGAAGTTATCGTGCGTTCGCTGCAGCCGCATGTGATGAGTTCAAATAGCCAAACGCTGATTCGTCTTACAAGGCAGCCCCCTTACCTATAACTGCAATACCTTCGATAAGCTGCCGGGCCGCGGATCATTGCGGCTC
>JBEVMI010000375.1:0-5924 GCA_040508685.1 Spongiibacteraceae bacterium | reverse complement strand
TGCGAAATTGAACGACTCGCTTCGTTGCGACGCGTTGATGAAGTGGATTATTTCCGTGGATTGCTGCATTGCATCGGCGTATCCGAGTGCAATGAGCTGCTCGATATAGCTGCGCGTGAACAACAGGTAACTTGAAATGTTGACGCCGCCGTTATAACGCGTGCTGCCGGTAATACGGAGGAAGCTGCGAACCGCGTAAGACAGTTCGCGGGCGTGCAATTCGGCAATGGTGTCGATATCCACCGATGGCGAAATGACAAACAGATCGACCGGCTCCAGCCGCAGCGACAGTTGATCGCGCTCGTGCTGTGGTAAATGGGCCACCAGCTCGTTGATGCGCTCCAGCATCTCGATATCGGTTTCCAGGCTGTCGATAAAGGCACTGTTGAGCAGGTGGCCGAGCACTTGTCCCAGTGCCGGGCTTTGAATTTTGCGGATCGGCTTGTCGTAGGTTCGGCGGTGACCGTTCGGGGGAATGATGAAGACGCGGCGTGCGCCCAGGTGCAGGGCCGGGCTGATCGGATTCATCTGGCGCAATGCGCCGTCGCCGAAATAGTGCTGGCCGATGCGTTCCGGCGGAAAAATGGTCGGGATCGCGGTCGATGCCATCAGGTGGTTGATCGTGAGCGGGCAGCCGACCCCCTGGCGCCGCCAGCGCTGCCAGCCGGCGTGACCGGGGCCGCCCTGAAAGAAACTCATCGAGGTGCCGAGGCTGTAATTCATCGCGGTGACACAAACTGCATCCAGATGGCGGTTGTGAAGGTGGCGGCCGATCGCATCGAAGTCGATCTGCTGCTGTAGCAGAGTTCGCAATGGTGTGTTGTCGAGCAATGCCACCGGCTTGCCCACGGAGATGCCGGAATTGAACAGCGACATCACCAACCGCAGCGCATTGCGCAGCAGCCCGAGCACATCGGTGCGGTAAACCTGCTGTGCGGCCAGTGCCAGCCACAGCTCCTCCAGCCAGATCACGGCGCGCTGGAAATCGTCGGCGCGGCTGGCGAGGGCGACGGCGTTGAGCGCGCCGGCGGAGGTGCCGCAAAGAATACTGAACGGGGTGGGGACTTGGCCGGCGCCGGTGCTATTGATCAGTTCCGCGATACCTTTCAGCACGCCTACCTGATAGGCGGCGCGGGCGCCACCGCCTGGCAGCAACAGCGCAGTGGCAGGGTTCGCGGGATCGAGCGGTGGCGATTCGTTGCTGTTCACAAAATGGGTGCGAGTCGGGTTTGCGTGCAGGCAAGTTTAGACGGTCGCTGCAAAAGCGGGCGACCGGGTTATTTCAGATGATCGCGCAGTCCCAGATCGACCAGGACTTTGGTGGCGATTTCCTCAATCGAGATGTGGGTGGTATTGATCGCGCGGATCTGATTGCGTGCGAACAGACGCATTGCCATGCGCACCTCGTCCTCGCATTGCGAGGGGTTGGCGTAACGCGAGTTGGCGCGACGCTCGTTACGGATCGCGGCCAGGCGCTCGGGTTCGATAGTCAGTCCATAAAGTTTGTCGCGATGCGGCTGTAGCGGTTTTGGCAGATCGCCACTTTCGAGGTCCTCCTCGGTGAGCGGGTAGTTGGCGGCATAGACCCCGTGCTGCATGGCCATGTAAAGACAGGTGGGGGTTTTGCCGCTGCGCGAAACACCGACCAGGATCAATTGGGCCTGGTCATAGCGGTTGATGCGCGCGCCATCGTCGTTGTCGAGCGCGTACTGCACCGCGTTGATCCGTTTTTGATAGATCAGGTCGGCGGAAGCGGTGTGGCCGCGACCGACCGCGAAACTTGAGCGGACGCCCAGAGCCTGCTCCAGCGGCGACAGGAATGTCGAGAAAATGTCGAGCAATACCGCGTTGCTGGCAGCAATGATGGCGCGAATCTGCTGGTTGACGACGGTGTCGAAAATGATTGGCGGCGCGCCGTCCCGCAGGGCGGCATCATTGATGCGACCCACGGCGATATTGGCTTTCTCCACGGTATCGATGTAGGGCAGCACAATCTTGTCGAAGGCGATGTTGTCGAATTGCGCGAGCAGGGCGCGGCCCAGTGTTTCGGCGGTGATACCGGTGCTGTCGGAAAGAAAAAAGGCGGTGCGTTTCATCGGCGGGTCTATCGTCTGGTCTATAAGGCAAACGTCTGTGAGTTGTCGTTGATTCGCGCGTCGGCGCTGGGCTTGAAGCGGGCGCGAACAGGGCTTTTTCGGTATCATGACCGCCGCCCGGAACAGCCGGCACTCTAGCACACCACAACTTTTCAATGCCCTTGCGGCACACGCGTTCACTTGCGAGCGCACTCTTAAACGGAAATGGTAAACGGGAGACCCACCTTGGCTGAGTATGTCGTCTGGTTTGAAAAATTGGGCATGGGAGATGTCGAACACGTCGGCGGCAAAAATGCTTCGCTGGGGGAGATGATCAGTCATCTCGCCGGTGCGGGTGTTTCTGTTCCCGGTGGTTTTGCGACGACGGCGTCGGCCTATCGCGATTTTCTGAGCCAGAGTGGTCTCAACGACTGGATTAACACGCAGCTGGATGCGCTCGATGTCGATGACGTCGTCAAACTCGCCGCAACCGGTGCAATGATTCGCAAGAAAATTGTCGATACGCCGCTGACTCCGGAATTAAATAAAGCGGTGACGGAAGCTTTCGCGCTGATGTCTGCGAGCAATGCGAATATCGCCGTCGCGGTGCGTTCGTCGGCCACCGCAGAAGATTTGCCTGACGCATCGTTCGCCGGTCAGCAGGAAACTTTCCTGAATATTCGCGGCGTCGACAATGTGCTGATTGCGATCAAGGAAGTTTTCGCATCGCTGTTCAATGATCGCGCTATCGCCTATCGCGTACACAAGGGTTTCGACCACAAGCTGGTGGCGTTGTCTGCGGGCATCCAGCGCATGGTGCGCTCCGAAACCGGCACCGCCGGCGTGATGTTCACGCTCGATACCGAATCCGGTTTTGATCAGGTTGTATTTATTACCTCGTCATACGGCCTCGGTGAAACCGTGGTGCAGGGCGCAGTAAATCCCGACGAATTTTATGTACATAAGCCGACGTTGCTGGCCAATAAAAAAGCGGTGCTGCGCCGCAATCTCGGTGGCAAGGCCATCAAGATGATTTACGCCGACAATGGCAAGGCCGGTCGTTCGGTATTGACGGTCGATGTACCGGAGACCGAGCGCAACCAATTTTCGTTGAATGACGCCGAAGTCGAAGCGCTCGCACGCCAGGCGTTGATTATCGAAAAACATTACGGCCACCCGATGGATATCGAGTGGGCCAAGGACGGTGACGACGGCCAGCTCTACATCGTGCAGGCGCGTCCGGAAACCGTAAAGAGCCGCACCACCAATACGCTCATGGAGCGTTACCTGCTGAAGGAAAAAGGCAAGGTATTGGTCGAAGGCCGCTCCATCGGTCAACGCATCGGCAGCGGCCCTGTGCGCGTGATCAGCAGTGTCAAAGATATGGAGCAGGTGCGCAGCGGCGACGTGCTCGTTACCGATATGACCGACCCCGATTGGGAACCGGTGATGAAACGTGCATCCGCCATCGTGACCAATCGCGGGGGGCGTACCTGTCATGCGGCGATCATCGCGCGCGAACTGGGAATTCCCGCAGTGGTTGGCTGCGGTCATGCAACTGAGGTGCTCAGCACGGGCATGAATGTCACCGTCAGCTGCGCCGAAGGTGACACCGGTCTGGTTTACGACGGCAAACTCGATTTCGATATCACCACCAATGATCTCGAAAAAATGCCGGACCTGCCGTTCAAGATCATGATGAACGTCGGCAATCCCGATCGCGCCTTTGATTTCCAGGCGTATCCGAATGCCGGGGTGGGCCTCGCACGACTTGAATTCATCATCAATCGCATGATCGGCGTGCATCCGAAAGCGCTGCTGCATTTCGACGATCTGCCGCGCGACGTGCGCACCAGTGTCGAACGCCGTATCGCGGGTTATGCATCGCCCATCGATTTCTACGTGCAAAAGCTGGTTGAAGGCATCAGCACGATTGCTGCTGCGTTTGCGCCGAAAAAAGTCATCGTGCGCATGTCCGACTTCAAGTCCAACGAATACGCGCATCTGGTCGGCGGCAGCCTGTACGAACCCGCCGAAGAAAATCCGATGCTGGGTTTCCGCGGTGCGTCGCGTTATATCGCCGATTCGTTCCGCGAATGTTTCGAGCTCGAATGCCGCGCGTTGAAATATGTGCGCAGCGAAATGGGTTTGACCAACGTGGAAATCATGGTGCCGTTCGTGCGTACCGTGGGCGAGGCTAAACAGGTTATCCAGCTGCTGTCGGATCACGGCCTCAAGCGTGGTGAAAATGGTTTGCGCATCATCATGATGTGCGAAATCCCGTCGAATGCCTTGCTCGCCGAACAATTCCTCGAATATTTCGACGGTTTCTCGATTGGCTCCAATGACCTTACGCAGTTGACGCTCGGTCTCGATCGCGACTCCGGTTTGATCGCGCATCTGTTCGACGAACGCAATGACGCGGTGAAAGCGTTGTTGTCTCTCGCTATCGGTGCCTGCAAGAAAGCCGGAAAATACGTCGGCATCTGCGGCCAGGGTCCGTCGGATCATCCCGATCTGGCGTTGTGGCTGATGGAGCAGGGTATTGATACGGTTTCGCTGAACCCGGATTCGGTGCTCGAAACCTGGTTGTTCCTGAGCGAGCAAGGCAAGAAATAACCGAAGGGCAGGGTATTCCGTGCAATTTTACGCGCTGGAAAAATTCATTAATCTGCACGATGGTTACCGGCGCGTTTTCAAAATCGACCACCACCGCCTTTTGCTGCTGCAAGAGGTGGGTGAGTGTCACCTCTATACCGCCTGGTGTCCGCACCGGGGCCATCCTCTCGAAGAAGCCGATATTGTTGACGGGTTGCTGCGTTGCCCGCTGCATGGTTATCAGTTTTCTCTGGAATCGGGCGAGCTGAAAACATTTACTGAAGAACGCTGCCGTGGCTTGCATCAGCACGCGATTGTTTTTCGGGATACTGATCTGGGTGTGATGCTGTAAAAACCGTGCACGCAGGTTTTATTTGTCGCGGATTTTTGTGGGCGCAAAAACTTTTTCGACCTTGAGGTACAGTTGTTCACCGGGTTTGTTGCCGGATGTGTACTGCACCACGTCAGCACTTGTCGCAGGCTCGGCTCGTTGCGTCAGCAACGGAATCCAGGTTCCCATTTTTCCGGCGACGATACGTCCTAACACCCGGCGTTGCTGATTTTCGTAGCGGGTAAAACTCATCACGATTTCGGCGGTGTTGGGCGGGATCACTCGCACCCGCAGTTCGAGTTGCTGCACGGCGACAGGTTGGTTGTCGACGTTGAACATCCAGCCATCAGTGCTGACAGTTTGATGAAACTTGGTGTAGTCCGCCGACAACAAGGCGCCTTCGACTGTATCGACGACCTGCGAGTTTTTGTCCGTGGTGTAAACCAACATGCCAGTTTCCGGGTCCTGTGATTCGGTGGGCGGGTTTTCGGTGAGGGTGAGCCGCAGATTGGCCGGCAGCCGGTCGATTTTGCGCAGTAGATTAGTCGCTTCACTCAGGGTCTTTGGGTCCGCTACGACGACCAGTTGCTGCTGGATGATATCGACCTGCGCGCGATTGCCCAGTGCGGCGCGCAGTGTTTCCACTATCTCCTGCGTATTGGTGCTGTGCAATGGAAATACTTTCACCTCGCCGACAGCGACGGTGCAGAAAATCAACGCGAAACATAACAGCAACGGACGCAGCAGCACGTTCATGGCAGTGGTGTTTTTCATAATTGAATTTTCATGACTGATTTTTTCATGACAGGCTCCTCACAATTGGAGGATGCGCAGATTCGGGTCTTCGACCGCGTGCTGCCATCGTTGATCGAAGCGTGTGGTGTAATCTTGGGCGAGTGGCACATTGTTGTAGTCCGCCC
>JBEVMI010000373.1:0-3181 GCA_040508685.1 Spongiibacteraceae bacterium | reverse complement strand
CACTTCGACTACCTCGCCAAACGCCTGCGCGAGCTGGCTTTCCTGAACTCCGGCGTGCATATCGAGCTGATTGACGAGCGTTCGGGCGAACGCGAGACCTTCCAGTACGAGGGCGGCCTGCGCGCGTTTGTCGAATACCTGAACCAGAACAAAAATCCGCTGAACAAAGTATTCCACTTCAACATCATGAGCGACGACGGTATTGGCGTCGAAGTGGCGATGCAGTGGAATGACAGCTTTCAGGAAAACATCTTCTGCTACACCAACAATATCCCGCAGCGCGACGGCGGCACCCATTTGGCGGGTTACCGCGCTGCCCTCACCCGCTGCCTGAATACCTATATCGAACGCGAAGGCCTCGCCAAAAAAGAGAAAGTCGCCACTACTGGCGATGATGCCCGCGAAGGACTTACGGCCATTATTTCGGTGAAAGTCCCCGATCCGAAATTTTCGTCCCAGACCAAAGACAAGCTTGTGTCGTCCGAAGTTAAAACTGCGGTTGAACAGACCGTGGGCCAGCAGTTCTCGGATTACCTCCAAGAGAGCCCGGCGGACGCCAAGACCATCGTCCAGAAGATGATTGACGCTGCCCGTGCCCGTGAAGCGGCCCGCAAAGCGCGCGAAATGACCCGCCGCAAGGGCGCGCTGGATATCGCCGGCCTGCCCGGCAAGCTGGCGGACTGTCAGGAGAAAGATCCGGCGCTGTCGGAGATTTATCTGGTCGAGGGTGATTCCGCCGGCGGCTCCGCCAAGCAGGGCCGCGACCGCCGTACGCAGGCAATTCTGCCGCTCAAGGGCAAAATTCTGAACGTCGAAAAAGCGCGCTTCGACCGCATGATCTCGTCCGCCGAAGTCGGCACGCTCGTCACCGCGCTCGGTTGCGGTATCGGCAAGGAAGAGTTCAACCCGGACAAACTGCGCTATCACAGCATCATTATCATGACCGATGCCGACGTCGACGGTTCGCACATCCGCACGCTGTTGCTGACGTTCTTCTTTCGGCAGATGGCTCCGC
The DNA here is from genome assembly GCA_040508685.1 of Spongiibacteraceae bacterium. Classification (GTDB taxonomy): domain Bacteria; phylum Pseudomonadota; class Gammaproteobacteria; order Pseudomonadales; family CAMLJR01; genus CAMLJR01. Next base: position 2,166 of record JBEVMI010000373.1, on the reverse strand, counting down.
TGATTGAGCGCGGCCACATCTTTATCGCACAGCCGCCCCTTTACAAGATTGCCAAGGGCAAACAGCACCAGTATCTGAAGGACGAGGATGCCCTCGCCCAATACCTGACCCAGTCTGCGCTGGAAGATGCCGCGCTGCATGTCAACGCCGAGGCCCCGGCGCTGCGCGGCGAAGCGCTGGAAACGCTGGTCAAGGACTACCGCGCGGTGATGGCGCGGATTCAGCGCCTGTCGCGCCTTTATCCCGAGGCTGTCCTGCAACAACTGGTTTATCTGCCGGTGCTGACGGCAACTGAGTTGGCTGATCGCGAGCAGATGGCGGTGTGGATGGAGCAGCTTTCCACGCGCCTGTTCGCCGCCACGGCCAACGACCGCGGCAGCCGCTTCGAACTGCTGTTGAGCGAAGACACCGAGCGCCGATTATTCCTCCCCAGCGTCAGAGTCACCGCTCATGGCGTCGACACCACCTACCGTTTTGGCCATGAATTCTTTGCATCGACCGATTACCAGCAGCTGATCAAGCTTGGTTCGGTGTTGAATGGCCTGATCGAGGAAGGCGCCTATATTCAGCGCGGTGAAAAAACCCAGCCGATCGACCACTTCGCCCAGGCGCTGACCTGGCTGATGGCGCAGGCCGAACGCGGTTACACCATCCAGCGTTACAAAGGTCTGGGTGAAATGAACCCCGATCAACTCTGGGAAACCACGATGGACCCCAACGTGCGGCGCATGTTGCGCGTCGACATCGAAGACGCTATCGCCGCCGACCAGATCTTCACGTGTCTGATGGGTGATGCTGTGGAACCGCGTAGGGAATTTATTGAAGAAAATGCGTTGCGGGTTTCCAACCTAGATCTCTGATTGTGGGATTTGCTGGGGGCGGGCAAATTTATGAAGATCCTGCATTGATTCCATCGAAGGTGGGCTGCCTTGGCCAGCTAAGATCGGTTGACAATATTCCTGCAGACGCTACATTTGTAGCGATCTGCTACAAATGTAGCGTCTGATGAGATGCCGGCCATGGCCAGCCCGATGCGTTTGGATAATGGCCTCGTTCACGAGGCTGAAAATGTCGCTGAGCGGAATAAACGTTCGGTGCCAAAACAGATCGAGTATTGGGCCGAGCTTGGCCGCGCCGTCGAGCGGGTGCTGAGTCCGACCGATGTGATAGCCATTTCGCAGGGCTTGGTCGAAGTGCAGCTGGTGGCGCCGAAAGCGGTGCGTGCCGAGGCCGATGATGTGTTTGCCACCTTGGAACAACATCGCAGTGAAGGGCTGCTCGCACGCAGTGTCGCGCGCGCGCGTGTCAGTTACGAAGTCAGTGTTTCCCGTGCGGGTTTGCTCGATCGAATTCACGCCGACGGCCGCCGTGATACCGGTCGTTTTGTCGATGGCGAATTTCAGGTCGTTGCGGCGTAATCCGGTTCGATGACTGAAGCAGCGAGGCCACAACTCTGGTTATTGCTCGGTGGCAATGGCGCCGGCAAGACCACTTTTTATAATTTGATGCTCGCTCCGCGCGGCGTATTGTTCGTCAACGCCGATCGCATAGCGAAAGAACTCTCCCCCACCGACCCTGAAAACGCCAGCTACGCGGCAGCGCGTACCGCCGATGTGTTGCGCGAAGAATTGTTGCGCGAGCGCGTCAGCTTCTGTTTCGAAACGGTGTTTTCGCATCCATCGAAAATCGATTTCGTCGGTGCGGCGAAAGCGGCCGGCTACGAAATCATTCTGGTCTACATCCATCTGCTCAGCGATCAATTGAATATTGCGCGCGTCCAGCAACGCATCAGCGAAGGCGGCCACGCGGTGCCGCACGAAAAAATCATCGAACGTATTCCGCGCACGCTGGCGAATGTCAAAAACGTTCTGCCGTTGGCCGACCGCGTCGAATTACTCGACAATTCCTCGCGCGACGATCCGTATCGGCGGATGGCTTCGGTCCAAAACGGTCATGTGAAAACTCTTGCCGATCCGCTGCCGGCGTGGGCAGCAATGCTGTTGGAATAATTGCAGCGTTGCCGATTTTCTATTTGCCGATTACAGCGGCAGCGTTATCAGCACATCGCTATTGCCACAGGCGCAAACCTCAGCGCACACGGTTGCCCGCGATGCGGACAAAATTATCGGCTCGAGTTCGGCCGCACCGAGTCGATGTTGCAGTCGC
>JBEVMI010000333.1:0-5459 GCA_040508685.1 Spongiibacteraceae bacterium | reverse complement strand
TGCCGTCTGGCGATACGTCGAGATCCTTCACGTCGTACAGATTTTCCTGGCCGGGAAACAGGGCGCAGGTGACGCAGGATTCGTCGGCGGAGGCATCGGCGCGGCTGCGCACAAATAATTGCGCGCCGGCATTGAAGGCGAAGGGGTTGCGCAAATCGGGAATCGGCGCGGTGCTCGCCAGTTGCGGGCGCCGCACATAGGCGATCGGATATTCAACGGCGGTCGGGTCGCTGGCGCTACCGCTGGTCGTGGAGTCGCTGCCACCCCCGCCCCCGCCACAGGCGGTGAGCAGCAGTCCTGCCGTCAATGACAATGCTGCAAGTGTGGCGCGCTTCACAAATTTTTCCTTATCCAAATTTTGCCTCGAGATTTTTCGGCGAATTCCATTTTTGAAAATCATCGCGTCAATAATCGTCGCCGCAGAAAAAAGTGAGTTTTTCTTATCGTGCAAGATATGCGCTCATTATATGCAACGAAATCGTTAAAGGCGGTTTTGATGATTTCGAAGTTGTTGTTCTGTGGAGGCTTTCACCAATTTTTTAAAGAGTGCTGTCTACAATTGCTGCGGTTTAATCAGAGTCTGATGGCACCTTTGAGAGTTCGCTCACATCGCCGTCAAATACCATTAAGACGACCCCGCAAAAGCTGCGAAGCGGCGCAATGCCTGCACTAGCATGCTCGACATCTTCATCGCCGCAGGGAATACGCGATGAAAAGACAGGAAAAAGACAAACGGCTGACGATATTTGTTTGGTTGTGACAAAAATTGTTTTTTAGATAGAACACGCTGGTTAGAGCGTGTTGGTTGACGAGTGCGTTGAATGTTCACCGCTCGATCGATAGGGCAACTGGATGCGAACCATGACGCAATTCACATTTATCTCCAAGGCGGCACTGCTCTGTGCGGTTTTGCACGCAACTTTTCATGCGACTTCGGCCGCAGCTATCAGCGATGAGCAGGCGCGCCGTATTCACGATCGCCTGACGGGTGTCGCGCCGAGCGCAGCGGTGTTGTCGACCATGCAGGGGCAGAATTTTATCGACGCAGCCAATACGGCGATGGCGAATCCGGCGTTCTATAACGCCAAGCTGAAAAACTGGGCCACACCGTGGACCAACCGCGATGACGATGCGTTTGCACCGCTCAACGATTTCACCGCGACGGTGATCGGCCTGATTAACGACGGCGCGGATTTTCGCGAAGTGTTGTACGGCGATGTGATTTATGTGGGCGCCGGCGTGTCCGGATTGCCGGCTTACTCGGTGAGCAACAACAATCACTACCAGTTTCTTGAGCAGAACAATATTGATCTCGGCGGTCCCGCCAGCAAGCTGGTGCGTACGACGCAATCGTCCACTACCGGGCTCGCCGCCGGCGCCACAGCCGGTGTGATGACATCGCGCGGCGCTTCCCGCGCATTTTTTATCGACGGCACCAATCGCGCGATGTTCCGGTTCATGTTGAAAAACATGCTCTGCCACGATCTCGAAGAAGTGCATGACACCAGTCGCCCCGCCGATCGCATTCGTCAGGACATCACCCGTAGCCCGGGCAACGACAGCCGCATTTTCCTCAACAGCTGCGTCGGCTGTCACAGCGGCATGGATCCGATGGCGCAGGCGTTTGCGCATTATGACTACGAATACAAGATTTCCGGCGGCGGTGATGTCGAAGCCGGTCGCCTGGTCTATGACGCGACGCAGGTGCATCCGAAATATTTCCACGACGAACAGAATTTCAAACCCGGTTTCCGTACGCCGAACGACAGCTGGACCAACAACTGGCGCCTCGGCCCGAATGCAGCGGTATTCGGCTGGAGCGGTGCCGCGGGCGCTGACGGCCTGGTGCATGGCACCGGTGCCAAGAGCATGGGGCAGGAGCTGGCCAACAGCGATGCGTTTGCCGTGTGCCAGGTTGAAAAAGTCTTCAAGGCCGTTTGTCTGCGCGATCCCGCCAACAGCGATCACGCGGCCAATGCCAATGGTGTGGGTTTCGACGGCATGCTGAATAACTTCAAAGCCGGCGGCAATCTGAAAAACACGTTTGCCGAAGCGGCGGCTTACTGCGCCGATAATTAAGAAGGAACTGCAGCCATGACATTTTTCTCTCGGGTTTTATTGCTGGCCGCATTCGTGTTGCTGCTCGGCGCCTGTAGCGGCGGTGGCGGTGGCGGCGAGTCGTCGAATCCGCCGCCGCCCGCGTCGGGTGGCACCAGCACCAATTTCGTCTATTCCGGACCCCAGGCGCGCGACGGCAATGTGCTGCGTTTCCAGCAGAATTTCTACAACAACCTGGTCAACGATGACCGCTGCGGTCGCTGCCACACCCGCGGCGGCACCGGCACCGGCGCGTTCGTCGATCGCACCGACGTCAACGTTGCCTACGATGCCGCCGTGCAGGTCGTGAACCTGCAAAATCCGGTGGCATCGACGGTGGTAACGAAAGTGGCCGGCGGCCACAACTGCTGGACGACCACGGCGGCCTGTCGCGTGTTGCTGACCAGCTACATCGAAAACTGGGCGGCCAGTGCAGCGGGTGGTGCCGTTACCGTGCAATTCAATTCACCGATCGATCGTGATCCCAATGGCACCGCCGGCGGTTTCCGCGCATTTCCCTCGACCACACCGCCGGGCTACGCCGGTGTGCACAATGTGCTGACGACTTATTGCGCCGGCTGCCACCGCGCCGAAGCGACCACACCGCAGCAACCGTATTTCGCCGCAGCCGACATCGATATTTCCTACGCGGCGGTGCAACCCAAAATCGATCTGAACACGACCACGCGTTCGCGTTTGTATGTGCGCCTGCGCGATGAACACCACAACTGCTGGAGCGATTGCGCGGCCAACGCGCAGACCATGCTCGACGCGATCAACACCTTTGCCGGTGCGATCCCGGTGCGGGTGCTCGACAGCGCCGCGTTCCGCAGTGCCGGTCAGGTACTCAACGACGGCATCATCGGCAGCAGCGGTGGCCGCTTCGAGCAATACCAGATCGCCCTGTGGCAATTCAAGGAAGGCAGTGGCGACAAGGTCAGCGACACCAGCGGTGTGGCGCCCGATATCGAATTGTCGTTGCGCGGCAACGAAGGCGAAGGCCTCGACTATCAATGGGTCAGCGGCTGGGGCATGCAGTTCAACGGTCGCAACGGTCTCGCCAGTGGCAACACCACCAGCAGCCGCAAGCTCTACAACACGATTGCCGCCGGCGGCGAATATTCGCTGGAAGCGTGGGTTGCGCCGGCCAATGTCACGCAGGATGGCCCCGCCGAAATATTTTCCTACGGCGATGGCGGCAACCGCCGCAATTTCATGGTTGGCCAGACCATGTACAACTACGAATTTTTCAACCGCACCAGCAATACCAATATCAGCGGCGAGCCGAGCCTGTCGACCGATGACAACGACGAACGCGCCCAGGCCAGCCTGCAACATGTCGTGGTGACGTATTCGCAAACGACGGGCCGTCGCATCTATGTCAACGGTGATTACACCGGCGATGCCGACGCGACACCGCCCGGCACTCTCGCGGCTGACTGGTCAACCGATTACGGCGTGTTTCTCGGCGGCGATACCGCCAGCGCGGTGCCGTGGGCTGGCGTCGTGAAATTGCTGTCGGTGCACAACCGCGTGCTCAGCGACAGCCAGGTGCTGCAAAACTTTTCGAAAGGCGTCGGCGAAAAACGTTATCTGATGTTCAACATTTCGAACGCCACGGGGGCGCCCGCCGGCTGCCGCAGCGGCACCGCGAGTTACTGCTACATCGTGTTCGAGGTCAGCCAGTTCGATAACTACGCCTACCTGTTCAACAAGCCATTGTTTATCAGCCTCGATCCGAATTTCGTGCCGACCGGTCTCACGATCAAAGGCATCCGCATCGGCATCAATGGCCAGCTGGCTCCGGCGGGGCAGGCGTATATCGCCGTCAATGCCACCATCAACGGCACCGACTACCGCAGCGGCAATGGTCCGGACAGCGGCCAGCTGCTTTATGACCGCGGCACTATCGTCGGCCGCGAAAATGGCCCGGACACCGATCTGTTCTATCTGGAATTCGACCAGCTCGGCAGCAGCGCGGATCGCACCTCGGTATTCGTACCGTCGCCGGTACCGGCTTTCGCTTACACACTCGACGGCACCGCCGAAGTTAATGCCGGCTGGCGGCTGTTCGATTCGATCAGCTACACCTTCGCGCAATTGACCGGCGTGCCCGCCGCCAGCAATGACGCCAGCGGCGCACGCGTACTCGATCAGATGTTTGCCGCGTCGCGACAATCGCTGCCTGCGACGCCGGATTACCAGAGTTTCCTGGCATCGCATCAGACCGCGATTGCGCAGCTGGCCATCGGCTACTGCTCGACGTTGATGAATGACGCCGCACTGCGTACCAGCTTCTTCGGTGCGAGCGGCACGCCCGCAGCATTCCGCGCCGATCTGCACGGCAATCTGGTGACGCCGCTGGTGACGAAATTTATTGCCAACGGCCTCAGTACGCAGCCGACGGCGACCAGTGTCGAAACCGAATTGTTGGCCGCGGCGAACAACGTCGGTGGTGGTCGCAACCCGGGTCTGGCGACCGCGTGTACCGGCGGTACCGTCGCCGGTTGCAACGATGCGCGCACATTGCAGATCGCGACCGTGTTGTGCGCCGGTGCGCTCGGCAGTGCTGCGGTCACTGCTCAGTAAGCCGGGTTATGCAGGATTGAACAAACAGCGCGGGCAACGGAAATAACTGCGCTTAATTGAAAGTCGAGGAATCGCCACTATGGCAAAACGTCGCAACTTCTTTCTGCCGGATGAGCCGCTGCGCAATCCGGATCACCACCGTCCGCGCACGCGCCGCGATTTTATCGCGCAGGGTTTTGCACTCGGCACGGGTTCGGTGCTCGCCGGCACACTGCTCAGCGTGTTGCCGCAATCGGCGCGCGCGGCATTGTCGAGCGACCTGACTGCGCAATTGCTCGCGTGCGGGGTCGGCGCCAGCAGCGGCGGCATGATTCCCTTTGTGGGCTTCGATCTCGCCGGCGGTGCCAACTTCGCCGGCTCGAATGTGTTGGTCGGCGGCCGCGGTGGCCAGCTCGATTTTCTCAGCACCGCCGGCTACAGCGTGCTGGGTCTGCCGCCCGCACTGTTGCCAAATGCGGGTGCGGGTTTCGTCAACTCGGAGTGTGGCCTGGCGTTTCATTCGTTGAGCGCGTTGCTGGCGGGCATCAAGGCGACGGCAACGCCCGCGGCGCTTGCCAATACCAATGGCGCGGTGGTGGCCGCGCGCTCAGAAAACGACACCAGCAACAATCCCCACAATCCGATGTACGGCATTTACCGCGCCGGCGCGCGCGGTTCGCTGGTGAATCTGATCGGCACGCAGAACTCCGATTCGGGCGGCAACTCGATGGCGCCGAGCATGCTGATCGACGTCGCCGCGCGACCGACCAAAGTTGATCGCCCCAGCGACGTCA
>JBEVMI010000317.1:0-3086 GCA_040508685.1 Spongiibacteraceae bacterium | reverse complement strand
CCCAGACCGAATTTCGGAGTGACGGCGCTTATCCCCTTTGGTCGCCAGCGTTCGAAGCAGAAGACAAATATATTTACGAGGCCTGCAAAAGCGGTTCATGTCGCTACGTGCCCAAACCACCAGGGCGAAGCGGACCAGCACTACAGGCCCGCCACACATATGTCCTCTGCTTCGTACGCAACAGACCAAACACTCGCAAGCCAGATACTTAGGCGGTTGCCCTGTAATACCGGTCCACTCCACCCCCTGCCTCGGTGCGTATTCCTTGGAGCGCTCGTGAGCTGATCGGCTACAATGCGCCCTCGCTTTAGCCGGGCCGATGCCAGCCAACCGATGTTCGAACAAATCCCAACCCAACGCCCCGCCACGCCGCTGCTCGACCATATCGACAGCCCCGCGGACCTGCGCCAGCTCGACGAAGATCAGCTGCCGCAACTGGCACACGAACTGCGCGAATTCCTGCTGTATACGGTGGGTCAGAGCGGTGGGCATTTCGGTGCCGGGCTAGGCGTCGTCGAACTCACTCTGGCCATCCATTATTTGTACGAGACACCGGAAGATCGCCTGGTGTGGGACGTCGGCCACCAGACCTATCCGCATAAAATTTTGACCGGCCGCCGCGAGCGCATGCATACCATGCGACAGCTCGACGGCCTCGCCGGCTTTCCGAAACGCGGCGAAAGCGAATACGACACCTTCGGCGTCGGCCACTCCAGCACCAGCATCAGCGCGGCACTCGGCATGGCACTGGCTGCGCAATACGAAGGCAAAGGCCGCAAGACCGTCGCGATTATCGGCGACGGTGCGATGACCGCCGGCATGGCATTCGAAGCCTTGGCGCACGCCGCGCATTGCGGCACCGACATGCTGGTCGTGCTCAACGACAACCAAATGTCGATCGGTCGCAACACCGGCGGCCTCAACACGTATTTTTCGAAAATATGGGCGTCGCAGTTTTATAACAGCCTGCGCACCGGCAGCAAAAAAGTGTTGTCGAAAATTCCGCCGGCCTGGGATTTCGCTCGCCGCGTCGAAGAACACATGAAGGGCATGGTGTCGCCGGGCACGCTGTTCGAAGAGCTCGGCTTCAACTACATCGGCCCGATCGACGGCCACGATTTGAATACCTTGGTCCCGACCATCCGCAATATGCGCGCCCTGCCCGGTCCGAAATTGCTGCACGTGATCACGCAGAAAGGCAAAGGCTTCGCGCCTGCCGAAAACGATCCGATCGGCTACCACGCGATCACGAAACTGGAACCAAAAAAATCCGACATACCGAAAATCAAAGGCCCGAAATACCAGGACGTATTCGGTCAATGGCTGTGCGACATGGCCGAGCGCGACGACAAACTGATCGGCATTACGCCGGCGATGTGCGAAGGCTCCGGTATGGTCGAATTTGCCGAACGGTTCGCGGATCGCTATTTGGACGTCGCCATCGCCGAACAACACGCCGTGACACTCGCTGCGGGCCTGGCTTGCGATGGCATGAAACCCGTCGTCGCAATTTATTCGACCTTCCTGCAACGCGCCTACGATCAATTGATTCACGACGTCGCGCTGCAAAATCTCAACGTGTTGTTTGCGATCGATCGCGCCGGCCTCGTCGGTGAAGACGGTCCCACCCACGCCGGCGCCTTCGACATCAGCTACCTGCGTTGCGTCCCGAACATGGTGATCATGGCGCCGTCGGACGAAAACGAAACGCGGCAATTGTTGTACACCGGGTTTATCTACAACGGCCCTGCCGCGGTACGTTATCCACGCGGCACCGGCCCCAACACGCCGATCGCGAAAGAAATGACTGCGCTGCCGCTCGGCAAAGGTGTCGTACGGCGCGAAGGCCGCGATGTCGTCATTCTGAATTTTGGCACCCTGCTGACGTCGGCGCATGTTGTTGCAGAAAAACTCGGTGCGACGCTGGTCGACATGCGTTTTATCAAACCGCTCGACGAAACATTGCTCGACGCGATGGCGGATCGCCACACCTTGCTGGTAACACTGGAAGAGAATTCCATCGCCGGTGGCGCCGGCAGCGCGGTCGCCGAATATTTCAATCGCAGCGGTCGCACAGTGGCCCTGTTGCAGCTGGGCCTGCCCGATACCTTTATCGATCATGGCCAGCACAAAGAACTGCTCGCGTCTTGCGGGCTCGACGCCGCCGGTATCGAAGCCAGTATCGTGCGCCGACTGGGTCAATCCGGATTGCGCGCATTGCAACCACTGCGCAGTGAAGCGGGAGTCAATAAAAGCTGATGAAAATTTACTCCTGGAACGTCAACGGCATACGCGCCGTGCTGAAAAAAAATCTGTTTCAACCCTTTCTCGCCGAACATCAACCCGACATTCTCTGCCTGCAGGAAACCAAGGCCGAACGCGATCAGGTGGAAATCGACCTGCCGGGTTATCACGAATACTGGAACTCGGCGATCAAGAAAGGTTATTCCGGCACCGCGATTTTTTCGAAACAAAAACCGCTCAATGTCATCAATGGTTTTCCGGACGATTTCGCCCAGCGTTTTACTTTCGCCGATGAACTGCAGCGCGACTCCGCCGACGAAGGTCGCGTCATCACCGCCGAGTTTGAAAAATTTTTCGTGGTGACTGTGTACACGCCGAATGCGAAAGAAGATCTGAGCCGGCTGCCGCTGCGCCATAAACACTGGGACCCGGCCTTCCTGGCCTACTGCAAACAACTCGAAACCAAAAAGCCGGTGATCTTTTGCGGCGACCTCAATGTCGCCCACACCGAACTCGATCTCGCCAATCCGAAACCGAATCGCGGCAAAAAAGGTTTTACGCTGGAAGAGCGCGAAGGTTTCCAGAATTTTGTCGATGCGGGATTTATCGATACGCTGCGGATATTCAAGCAGGGTAATGGCCACTACTCGTGGTGGAGCCATTACGCCAATGCGCGAGCGCGCAACGTGGGATGGAGAATCGATTATGTGCTGGTGTCACCGGCATTGCGCGAAGCGGTGAAGTCGGCCGATATTCACGCCGACGTGATGGGCAGCGATCATTGCCCGGTCAGCATTACGCTCGCCTGATTACATTCAGTACCAAAACAAACCCGCCAATTG
>JBEVMI010000311.1:0-6420 GCA_040508685.1 Spongiibacteraceae bacterium | reverse complement strand
CTTTGCGACCGCGGCAGTAACTGCACAGCAAATTGGTTGTCACGGAATCGAAATCCATGGTGCGCATGGTTATCTTATCGATCAATTTTTCTGGGCGGAAACGAACCACCGCAACGATCAGTACGGCGGCAGTATCGCCAACAGATCCCGATTTGCCGCTGAAATTGTTCGCGAAATCCGGCATCGGGTCGGCGAGCAGTTCCCCATCTTCTTCCGCTATTCGTTGTGGAAACAGCAGAACTACGGAGCGCGGCTTGTACAGAGTCCGCAAGAGCTGGAACAAATGCTTGCTCCGCTGGTTGACGCCGGGGTTGATCTTTTTGACTGCTCGACGCGCCGCTTTTGGGAGCCGGAGTTTGGTGATAGCAAGCTCAATGTAGCCGGCTGGACCAAAAAGATCACGGGTAAGCCCACTATGACGGTGGGCTCGCTGGGGCTGGAAAAGGACCTCGATCCGGGCCAGCAATGGCAGGAGCTGAAGGCCGCGGCAAACGGCCAAATGGTCGCCAGCGCTGAAGACGAGCGACGCGATGTGGAGCCGCCCAAGCTCGACCTTATGCTCGAGATGCTGAACCGCGGTGACATCGATCTGGTCGGGGTGGGGCGCATGCTGATCAGCACGCCCAACTGGGCCGAGCTGGTCCGCGAGCGCCGTTTCAAGGAAATTGTGCCGTTTTCAGCGAGTGCATTAATGACATTGGAATGAGTCGATTAAACCCGGCCGCGATGGAGTTTCGTGGCCGCTTTTTTTGCTGTCTCCTCGGTTGGCCATACCATGAGCAATTGCACGCCATTTGATCTGCAGCGACTTTTGATTCACGAAGAGCTGCGCCAGCTCGTCGCCCGCTACGCGGTGGGTATCGCCACGCGTGATTTTGAATCCGTTGTAGGTTTGTTCGTTGACGATGTGCGAGTCGCGCCCGGTGTGGTCGGCCGCCAGCATTTGAAGGCGTGGCTGGAGGCTGGTGCACGCGATTTGCCAGTGACGATGCTTATCACGGGGACGCATCAGATCGAGGTCGACGGCGAAAACCTTGCGCGCGGCGTGCTGTTTTGCCGGGCCGAGATTGGCGATGCGGCCAACTGGGCCCATCAGCTGATCGTCTATGAAGATGTTTACGAGCGCCGCAATGGTCGCTGGTATTTTCGAGTGCGCAAGCATTTATTGGTGTACGGACAGAACCAGGACCTGCGCCCGCTGGCTCAGCCGCCTGCGAATTGGCCAGAGAGCCAGGTTGGGGCCGGTACCGCACCCATGCACTGGGAAAGCTGGCAGCAGTTTCACTGCTAAAAGCTGAGTTTTGTACGACAGCTGTTACGACTATGTTTTCGTAACGCGCACTCTCGTTATTCAGACATTCATTAGCCATTATTCTGCACGTGGAGAATTATCATGGGTAAGCTCGACGGAAAAGTTGCGATTGTCACTGGGGCGAGCACCGGCATTGGCCGCGCCATTACGAAGCGATTTATTGCCGAAGGCGCCTCGGTAATCGCGCTCGCACGCGATGAAAAAAAACTGGCTGCACTCGCCGCGGAAAATCCCGGAAAGATTATCACCCAGTCATGCGATGTCGCTGTGCCTGAGCAAGTCGATGCCGCAATAGCGCTGTGTCGGCAAACATTCGGCAAACTCGACATCCTGATCAACAACGCCGGAATCAGCGGGCCAGCTGGCATGCTGCTGCATGAAATCGCGATCAAGGATTGGGATGGTGTATTCGACGTCAATGTGCGCGGCGTGTACCTGATGTTGCGGGGGGCCATCCCTATGCTGCTGGAGCGCGGCGGTGCCGTCGTGAACATCGCCTCTACGGGCGGCTTAGTCGCGACGCCGGGCAACGCAGGTTATTTTGCTTCGAAAGGGGCCGTCGTCCAGGTCACTCGCGCCGCAGCGATGGACTATGTCCAGAATAATATCCGCGTCAATGCGATTTGCCCCGGGGTCATCGAAACGCCGATTCTCGGTGGGGCGCCTTCGTCGATGATCGAGTCCATCGTCAGCCGCATTCCGATGCGGCGCATGGGGCAGCCGGATGAAATTGCTGCGTTGACCTTATTCCTAGCGTCTGACGAAGCGTCGTTTATCACGGGCTCGATCTACACCGCCGATGGTGGCCAAACGGCCGGGGCCGCGTAAGTGCTGGCCGTCGTAATTTATACGTGACCCTAAGGGCAGGGCGACGTCATTTGTTATTGATGGACGCCCTGACCAGGTGGCCAGGTGGGCTCCGCATCTTGATAGCCCGTTGCTAAAGCTTCGGGTCCGAAAAATGGGGCATCACTTCCCGAGAAAACAGTTCTAATTCGCGTAATTGTTGCTCAACATCTGGAACGCCCACGGGCGTCAACAGCATATATTCGCAGCCAGTCATCGTCCGGCAGCGCTCAATTTCGCGGATGCAATCCTCCGGGGTGCCCGCGACCGCGCGACCCGGTATGTATTCGTCGAAGGAGATGTTCTCGCCATTGACGGCCCGCATTACGGTATCGTCGATTTTCATCTTCGAACCCGCATTTAGGTAGTTCCTGTATACGCCGATCGAGCGCTGCATCCACTCAGGATCAAGCCGATCGCGACTGGCAGCAATATGGAAATCGCGCATCAGACAAACCGTTCCTTGTTGCCCGGCTGCAGCAGCTTTTGCACGGAAGTCTCGCGCAATCGGTTCGAGGATGGGGAGCGGTGTCGGGAAACCGGCGATCCAGCCGTCGCTCATAATGGCGGCGCGATCAATGCCATTGGGTGCGCTGGCGCCGATCCAGATCGGCAGATGATTTTGTTGTGGGCGTGGGGAAACGGTGACGTTATCAATTTGGAAATGCCGGCCATGAAAATTAACAGGATTGCCGGTCCAAGCCTGCCGCAGCACCGCAATCATTTCTTCCATGCGTGACATGCGTGTTTTGAAGTCGATGCCTACCGCGGCGAATTCGTATGGGCGGTATCCCGCACCGATCCCCAGAATGACCCGGCCGTTCGACATTTCATCGAGGGTGCCGATCTGTTCGGCGATATCGAGCGGATGATAGGTGGGGAGTAGCAGGATCGACGTGCAAACCTTGACACGCTCGGTTCGCGCGAGAATTGCGGCGAGTGTAGTCAGTGGAGCGGACGGTTCACCGAAGGCAAGTTGCGGTGTGAAACGGTGGTGGCCCAGCGTGCCAAATTCAAACCCCATCGCCTCTACTGCTGCCACGTGGCGATGAATACGGTGAAAAGGATTGCGAGCGCCGCGGTCAATGACATGTGGAATAACGAAACCGAATTTCATGGTTCATCTCCAGCTGCTTACCTCGGGGTTTTAGTTCCGAGCCCGTTGATGTCAGGTAGTGATTATCCTGTTGTTATGTTCAACCGCTTTAGGTGTCGCCCGCCCGAGCTCAGTCACTGGGTTACGTAGGTTTTCATCGGTACATAGAGGGGTGGGGGCATGTGTTGAGTGCCGGGCGCGTAAGATGACGTGAAATGCGTTGTTAGTCTTCGATGTTGAAAACGCCAGCCCTGCGGGAGCCGCACCAACTCATCTTCGTAAGTGCCCGCCCAAAAACGGTACTGGCTTTCACCTTTAAACAGCTGTACCTCGCTCAGCCACCAACGCGCTTTTGCAACATCACCATTGACTTCAACAATACCCGAATGAGTCATTTGGAAAACAAACGGCAGGTTTTCTAATACATTCCTGAAGTTCTTTGCCATCTTGTCGCCGGGAACGACTTGGCCGGAGTCAAGACAGGCGGTGCCATCCGGAGCGTAAACTGAGGCGGCCTCCTGAGCGTTGCGGCGGTTGATTGCATCGGTATATGACGCCGCAAGATTGCGAATTGCTACTTCATCGACGCTTGAGTTCATCACGGCTTCCTCGACATATCGGGGGGATGGCAGATTAGACGTGATCGACGTACTGGCAGAGTAATAATTGGAATAGCTAAAGAAATTACCGGTGCATGAGTGCGTCTGTCGATCTAGCGTCAATCCCGCTGCTATTTTATGTATTCTATTGAATACATGTTATCACTGATTGGAGACAAAAGGGCAGTCCAGATCATTAGCGAACTGTCATCCGCCGGGCGCTGGGAACTTAGGTGGACTTCTAAATAAAAAGCCCGGCCGTGGCCGGGCAGATGTGTTCTGTTTCTGAGCTAATTGAATTTATACGCAACAGATAAACCGAAGGTTCGAGGATCTCCTGGGTAACCAACAGTAAAGCCGGTCGTATTGTTGAAGCATAATCCGCTGGCGAAATATTCACGGTTGCCAAGATTTCGACCCCACAGGGACAGCGTCAAACCGGCTGAGCCAAGCGCTTCCTCCCAGTCGGCACGGGCGTTATAGATGGAATAACCACTTTGGATGCAAGATGCGTTACCTTGATTGTCGTTGTATAGCGCTACGTCACTCTGCGCATAGACGCTTCCGGAGACATGGATCGCACCGGCTTCTTCCGGCACTGGCAATTGGTAACGAGCGGTGAATGAGCCTGAGCGTTCGGGAAGCGTACCAAACCGTTCACCGCTTCGGTCTGCCCTGGTAACGCGATCGATCCATTCGTCATATTTGGCATCAACCACAGCGATATATCCGGTTAATTCGAGGCCATCGAAAGGTAGTAGCGTGAACTCAATTTCACCGCCCTGTATGGTCGCGCTTGCCGCGTTCACAATGGTGTTGGAAACCTGACCATTAATAGCAATGACCGTGGTGCTGCGCTGTATATCCTGATAGTCCTGATAGTAGATTGCAGTATTCACGCGTAAGGGGATGTCGCCGAGCACACTATCAACTTTATAACCAAGTTCGATGTCATTGACGGTTTCTGGATCGAAAGCTGCGCCTGTGATCGGGTCTGAGCCGCGCGCCGGAAAGCCACCTGAACGATAGCCGTGGCGATGTGCAATATAAATAAGTTGGCTGTTGTCGATCTTGTAATCCAGAGAGACGTTCCAAGTGGGCTCGCTGAAATCGTCATCCACTCGCAGAAGACAATTACCAAGTGGCAATAGTCCGCTGTTATCTCTAATGGCGCAGGCGGTCGGTTGTCCTGTAGTGGTGCTCAAGCTGTATGTGCTGTACTTGATTTCACGGTGATCTAGAGTCTGACGCACCCCGAGTGTCAGATTGAGCGCATCAGTAAGTGCATATGTGCCTTGTGCGAATAGTGCTGTGCTCTCATTGACAAAACCACCGAGCGGCCCTTGCTGCCAGGCATTAGGCCGTCCGTTTACGGTGAATTGCGAGGATAGAGAACCGTCTCGGCCTTTGAGTCGCGAGAAGTAAGCCCCCGCAATCCAGTCGAAACGATTCAGCGATCCGATGAGTTGCAGTTCTTCGGTAAATTGCTGACCTTCGCTAAATTGCTCTGACGCAAATACCCAGGGCGCAGTAACACCATTCACTGTAAATAGATTGTCCCAGGCATCGATTGCATCAAGGTTGGTATCGGTTTGATAATCTAAATCTGCGTAGGAAATGATGTTTTTTACCGTTAGCGATTCATTGATGTCATATGTTGTTGTGTTCGAGACGTCCCAAGTTTTTAAGTCTTGATATTCGTGTGCGCGGCTAGAACGTGCTTCAAAGAACCCGTCACCGGCTTGTTTTGCATAAGCCGACGCATAGCGCGGCCCGAAAGTTTTTGTTGTATCGAATCCGATCAGCTTGCTACCCACGCCGCCGGTGTGACTCTCGGTTTGGCTAAATATAAATAACGAACTCAATGGGTCAGTCGGCTGCCATTTTAGTGAAGCTCGTGCGGTCCAATCGTCTTTGTCATTGAAGTCCGCGCCGCTGCTGAGGTTTTCGATGACGCCATCGCGTTTGGATGACTGTGCCGCAAGACGTAATGCCAGTGAGTCGACAATTGGAAGATTAATCATGCCTTCCAGTTCGCGCAGGTTGTAATTGCCCATGCCCGCCTTGATGCGGCCTGATAAATCCTGCACAGGCTCGTTGCTTGTAATGATGATGGCGCCACCGGTCGTATTTTTGCCGAATAGGGTGCCCTGAGGCCCTTTGGCAACTTCAAGCGTGGCGACGTCGAGCGCACCTGCGGTGCCAATACCGTAAGGCCAGCCAGAGGCAACGCCATTAATGTAAACGCCGACGGCTTGATCCTGGGTCAGCAGAGGGGAGTCTGCCTTCTGCCCGCGAATGCCGAACCATGTTGCACTGGCACGGCCGGTACTCGATTGCGACTGCACCGATGGTATTGTCGTCGTCATGTCGCGGATCTGCTGCATACCAGCTCGCTCAAGCTGATCGCCTGAGAGGGCGGTGATTGCCAGCGGTACTTCCTGCACGTTTTCCTCGACTCTGCGGGCTTGAACAATGACTTGTTCGATACCTGCTGATCGCTCCTGGGCTTCGGTCACGGCGCCCAGCGCTGACGCGCCGATCGCCGCAATTGCAATTGCCAGTTT
>JBEVMI010000282.1:0-7173 GCA_040508685.1 Spongiibacteraceae bacterium | reverse complement strand
TGGCCGAGCTGCAGGGTCTGCAAGTCTCCGCGCATCTGCTGATCGATCGCAGTGGCATCGTCACCCAATTTGTTTCGTTGTTTGAACGCGCCTGGCACGCCGGCGTTTCGTGTTTCGACGGGCGTGACAATTGCAACGACTTCAGCGTCGGCATCGAGCTGGAAGGCACCGATGATCTGCCGTATGAGCCCGCGCAATACACGCAGCTGGTGGCGGTGACGCACGCCATTCAGCAATTTTTTCCGGCCATCGTGCCGGCGCGCGTGGTCGGTCACAGCGATATTGCGCCGGGTCGCAAAACTGACCCCGGACCGGCTTTCGACTGGATGTATTTTCGGCATTTGCTGGCACAATCCCCCCGTCACGTCCTGTGACGTGCCCCACGAGTTAAACACCGCAGACAAGGAATGGATCGATGGAATTTCTGGTCATTCTCACCGCATGGCTGTTGCTGCAATGGCTGGGCCCGGGATTTATGCATCCGCACGATCGCTGGCTGACGGCATGGCATCTGCGCGCCGGCCGCGCGTTGTCGGTACTGCCGGCACGCGAGCGCCTGCTGTTCATTGTGGCGCTGCCGGGTATCGCGATTGCCGTGGCAGCGTGGCTGGTGTCGCACTGGTTTTTCGGCATTCTGCTGTTTCCGCTCGATCTGGTCGTGCTCGCCTACAGCCTGGGGCGCGGCGACTATCACACCGAACTCGACCATTATCTGGAGCGCTGGCAGCGCGGCGACCTGGAGGCGGCTTATCAGGTCGCGTTGCAGAGTGGTTATGAGATCGCGCCGGCCGACAACGCGCGCGACCTGCATTTGCAGATGCGGCGCGCGGCCCTGTATGTAGGCTTGCAGCGCTGGTTTGTCGTGGTGTTCTGGTTTTTCGTGCTCGGTCCCGGCATGGCGCTGATCTATCGCCTGCTGCATGTGCTGCGGGGTGCGCCGACGACCGACGCCAGCGAGCGCGGGTGGATCGATCAGTGGCTGGAATGGCTTGATTGGCTGCCGGCGCGGCTGCTGGGGCTGGCATTTGCGGTGACGGGGAGTTTCGTCGAGTGTTTTCGTGTCTGGCGCGAAAACTTCTTCAGCCAGCAACCGGTGCGCGACCTGCTGGTTATTTCCGCCGAGCAGGCGGTGCCGGGGGCGGTCGCCGGCAGTGACGATCTCGGTGGCGAACATTTTGTGGAGCTGGCGGCCAATGAAATTCGCGAGCTGCGCGAGCTGCTGCGGCGCAGTGCGGTGTTCTGGCTGGTGGTGCTGGCGCTGCTGCAGATGCTGTGAATTCGGGGATGTGAAGACAGGCGATGAGACTGGGTATCGACCTCGGCGGCACTAAAATCGAAGGTATCGTGCTGGCGCGCGATAACGGCATGCCCGCATCGGAAACCGACCAATCTAACGAAAGCGTTGTGGCACAAGCGCGGGTGGCGACGCCGGCGCAGGATTACCTGGCGACGGTCGATGCCGTCGTGGCACTGGTGCGCGATCTGGAAGCGCAGGTCGGCGTTACCAATCTCCCGGTTGGTGTCGGCACGCCCGGCGCGGTCTCGGCGTTGACCGGCACCATGAAAAACTGCAATTCCACCTGTCTGAACGGCCGTCGCCTGCGTGAGGACATCATCGCTGCGCTGGGCCGCAGTGTACGTATCGCCAACGACGCCGATTGTTTCGCGTTATCCGAAGCGACCGATGGCGCGGCGACCGGCGTGGCCACGGTATTTGGCGTCATTCTGGGTACCGGCGTCGGTGGCGGCATTGTCGCGCAGGGGCAATTGCTGCAGGGGCCGAATGCGATCGCGGGGGAGTGGGGGCATAACGTGCTGCCGGGTATCGGCGGAATATTTGTCGACGAACACCGCGCCTGCTACTGCGGCCGCGAAAATTGCATCGAAACGTATTTGTCCGGGGCGGGACTCGCACACACATACCGCGCACTCGGCGGTGCCGATCGGGTCGCTGCAGAAATTGCTGCACGCTCGCGCAGTGACGCGATTGCCGCTGCCGCGATCGATCGCTATCAGGAGCAGTTGGCTTACGCGCTGGCGCAGGTGATCAACCTGCTCGACCCGCACGTGATCGTGCTCGGCGGTGGCCTCTCCAACATCGACAGCCTGTATACCGCGGTGCCGAATTTCTGGCAGAGCCATGTCTTCAGCGACTTGATTGCGACGCGCCTGCTACCGGCACAGTTTGGCGATAGCAGCGGCGTGCGGGGTGCAGCACGGTTGTGGGCCGGCTGATCAGCCTTTCGGTTGCTGCCACAACACTTCCTGTCCGCCGTTGCGGCGTGCGATGACCCGCGCCATCACGAACAACAGATCCGACAGGCGATTGAGATAATGCCGGCCGGCCATGTTGATTCCGACTCCATTGATTTCGCCTCCATTGATTTGAGAAGTGCGGCTGAGCGCGACCATATCGCGTTCGGCGCGGCGGCAGACGGCGCGCGCCAGATGACAGGCCGCGGCGGCGCGTGAACCGCCGGGCAGGATAAAATTTTTCAGCGGCGGTAACTGATCGTTGAGTTGATCGAGTGCAGTTTCCAGTTCGGCGATGCGTTCTTCCTTGACCATCACGTAGCCCGGAATCGACAATTCCCCCCCCAGATTGAACAGGTCGTGCTGGATGGCGGTGAGCAGGGGCTGCAGTTCGTCTGTTTCTTCAGCGGCTTCGGTGTCGTCGGCGAGTTCGGCGATCAGCATGCCGACCAGCGAATTCAATTCATCGACACTGCCGATCGTCTGCATGCGCGGATGATCTTTCTCGATCCGCGAGCCATCGCCGAGACCGGTGGTGCCGTCGTCGCCGGTGCGCGTATAAATTTTGGAAAGTCTGTGACCCATGATGGTGTCCTCCGTGCGCGCCACTATACGAAAATCGTCGAACGGAAACACGGCTGTCCGCTCGGTTGCCGATCGGCATGTCGCCAATCCATACGTGGATAAAGAGGTAGTGCGCAGTGCTCGAACTGATTCTCGGTGGCGCCCGCTCCGGCAAAAGCCGTTACGCGGAACAGCGCGCGCACGGCGATGACCGTGTATATATCGCTACTGCGACCGCTGGCGACGGTGAAATGGCGGAGCGCATCGCCCGTCACCGACTCGATCGCGGCCCGCACTGGCGCACGGTGGAAGCGCCGATCACCCTGGCGCCGGTGCTGCGCGCACAGACTGCTCCCGGGCGTTTTGTGCTGGTCGATTGCCTGACGTTGTGGCTGACCAACCTGCTGCTGAGTGAAGATGCCAGTGCGTTCGCGCGCGAGCGTGCGGCGCTGCTGCAATGGCTGCCGGAACATCAGGGCCATCTCGTGTTCGTCAGCAATGAAGTGGGGCAGGGCGTAGTGCCGGCCGACGCATTGTCGCGGCGTTTCGTCGACGAGAGCGGACGCCTGCATCAGGAGTTGGCGCAACATTGCGACCGGGTCGTATTCGTTACGGCCGGCCTGCCGCATGCCCTTAAAGATCAAAGTGCTTAAAGATCAGGGTGCTTAAAGATCGGCGCGCTTAAAGATACGTCTTCCAAATCCGGGTGGCGGCAATGCGGAAAAATGATGATGAATGATTGGTTGCAACAACCCGCGTCGACGCCGAATGAAACGATACGCGCGGCAGCGTTGGCGCGACAGAACCAGCTGACCAAACCGCCGGGATCGCTCGGTCGCATCGAGCAGATTGCCGTCGAGCTGGCGGCGTTACAGCAGCGCGAATTACCGCGCGTCGATCGTATCGATATCGCCATTTTTGCCGCCGATCATGGTGTCGCGGTGGAAGGTGTATCGGCGTTTCCGCAAATCGTCACCGGCGAAATGGTGAAAAACTTTTCTGCCGGCGGCGCCGCGATCACGGTGCTCGCACGCGAATTAAAAGCGCAGTTTCAGGTGGTCAATGTCGGCACCGTCAATGAGTTGCCGGAATTGCCGTTCGTGTTGGATCGCCGCCTCGGCGCCGGCACGGCAAATTTGCGGCGCGAGCCGGCGATGGACGCGGACTTGTGCGCATGCGCGCTGCAAATCGGTGCCGATGTCATCGCTGCGCTGGACGGCTGCGAATTGTTTATCGGCGGTGAAATGGGCATCGCCAATACCACCGCGGCGACCGCGCTGGCGTGTGCGTTATTGGCCGCGCCAGCGTCAACGCTGGTTGGGCGCGGCACCGGCATCGATGCCGCCGGCCTGCAACATAAGGCGGCCATTATCGATGCCGCCTTGCAATTGCATAAAAACGTGTTGCATTCACCGCTGGCGGTATTGCAGACCTTGGGTGGATTTGAAATTGCGGCGCTGGTCGGCGCATATATTCACTGTGCGCAGCGCGGTATTCCGGTGTTGGTCGATGGGTTTATCTGCACGGCGGCGGCACTGGTCGCGTGCCATATCAATGCGTCGATCAGACCGTGGCTGTTGTTTTCGCACGCTTCGGCGGAGCGTGGCCATCGCACGCTGATCGAATGTTTGCAGGTACGGCCGCTGCTGGATCTGGATTTGCGGCTGGGCGAGGGCAGCGGTGCCGCCCTGGCAGTGCCATTGCTGCGTCTTGCCTGTGCGCTGCATGCGGGCATGGCGAGTTTTGCCGACGCCGGGGTTAGTCAAAATTAAAAAGTTAAAACTGAATTGACGACAATAAAAACTATTTTTTGCGGGTGCCCGATATATGACGACAGTAACAACCATCGATTTATTGCGGCACGGCGCCTGTGAAGGCGGTGAAATTTTTCGCGGCAGCAGCGATGTCGCGCTGAGTGCGGAAGGTTGGCGGCAGATGCGGGCGGCACTCGAACCGGAGTCGGGCTGGGATCTGGTGCTGAGTTCGCCGCTGCAGCGTTGCGCGCGGTTTGCCGAGGAGCTGGCGCAGAATCGTCAGCTCGCATTGCGGCAGGAGCCGCGGCTCAAGGAAATTCATTTCGGCGATTGGGAAAATCGCACGCATGTCGAGGTGCAGCGCGAACACGGCGACTGGCTGCGCCAGTTCTGGCGCGATCCCTTCAGTATTTCGCCGCCGAATGGCGAATCAATGGCGGCGTTTCGCGATCGCGTGATGACACCGATGCGCGAATTGTTGAATGAATATCAGGGGCGCCACGTGCTGGTCGTCACGCACGGTGCAGTGATTCGCGTGTTGTTATGCGAGTGGCTGCAGATGTCGTACAACGCGTTTTCGAATTTTGCAGTGCCGTATGCCGCGTTCAGCCGCTTGAAGTTGTATCACCAGGAGGGACGCGAGCCGTGGGTGCAGTTATGCCTGCACCGCGGCGA
Organism: Spongiibacteraceae bacterium; assembly: GCA_040508685.1. Taxonomy (GTDB): domain Bacteria; phylum Pseudomonadota; class Gammaproteobacteria; order Pseudomonadales; family CAMLJR01; genus CAMLJR01. The sequence continues at coordinate 1,927 of JBEVMI010000282.1, read as the reverse complement.
AGGTGTCATCTGATTTATCGGGGTGCGATTTAACGAGGCGCCATTTACCGGGGTGGGAATTCGCCGAGAATTTCATCGACGGTGGTGCGGATTTGTGCGGTCATCGCGTTCGGATCATTGCCTTTCAGCACGACCTTGCGGCTGCCGCGCCAGGCGAGTTTCTGATCCTTGTTGTTGATGAAGTCGATCAGGATTTGCGCGCGTTGTTCGATCACTTTCGGGCCGATCGGAAAACTCATGCCAACGCCCATGCCGACGTTGCTGCCGAAGCCGCCGATGCTGAGGCCGCCGCGGGTTTTTGATTCTTCGGTGGCTTCGTCGGTCTGGATGTAATAACGCACCAGGAAATCGGCACCGGCGGATTTTTCAGCAACGCTGAACTGGCGTGCGGCCAGACCGTCGGTGACGGCGTCGCGTACGCGCTGGGCCAACAGCGGATCGAACTCCTTGTCGGCGCCTGAACTGTCGTCTTTCCAGGCATATTGACGGAAGCTGCCGAAATCGACGTCGGGGTTGTAATCGGTTGCCACCGGCTTCGACGTCTGGCAGGCGCTCAGCAACAGGGCAGTGCAGAGCAGTGCAATAAACTTTCGCATGATCGTTATCCGGATGGCTGTAGTCGGGGCATGGTAATGCATTCCTCAAAATACGGCATGGCTTCGCGCGCAGATGAGGTGGCGCAATCCCGGGAGGCGGGACTATATTGATGACCCGCGGATACAACAAACCTAACCACCGCGAGAAGGAGATTCACCATGCGTCCCTCCGTTTTTGCCTTTCTGATTCTGACGCCGATTGCGGCTGTCGCGGCCGCATCCGACGGCCAGTTCTCCGGCGTTTCCACCAAGGGCAACTTGTCGGTCTGGCGGGTCAACCACGGTAACGGTTCCGTCTCCTTGTGCAGCTTTGAAGGCCACAAGAACGAGCCGCAGTGTTATCCGTGGAGTGCCGGCGGCCAGGCCGGCAATTACCAGATCATCGGCGGTGACGACGTACTGTCCACCTGGCGTATCAACGCCAGCAGCGGTGCGGTCTCATTGTGCGAATACAAGGAAGTGACCGATCCCCCGATCTGCACGCCGTGGAGCACCGAGTGAGTTTGGCTGGTGTGATTTAACAGAGCCTGACCGGAGCCGGAGCGGGCGGTATGATGTTCTCCGGTTTTCCTGGATTGGGGTTTTACCATGCAGCATACAAAAATACTGGGATGGGGCGCGGCGGTTGGCGTTGCAGCATTGCTGGCCGCCTGCGCAACCTCGCCGACCGGGCGCACGCAGTTCGTAGGGCTGGCGCCCAACGATGCGGAAATGGGCAAGATGGGCGCAGTCGCCTATTCCGATCTCAAGAAAAAAACCAAGATCAGTACCGACCCCGCGACTAATACCTATGTCGCCTGCGTCTCCCACGCGCTGCTCAATACATTTCCGGGCGATGAGGGTAAGGGCTGGGAAATCACCGTATTTGAAGACGACACGCCCAACGCTTTCGCGTTGCCCGGCAAAAAAATCGGCGTCCATACCGGCATTTTCAAAGCCGCAAAAAACCAGTCGCAGCTGGCGGCGGTCATCGGTCATGAAATCGGACACGTCGAAGCGCATCACGGCGCCGAGCGCCTGTCGGTCAACACCGCGGCGAGTGGTGCTGCGTTGGTGGCCGCAGTTCTGGTCGGCAGCAATTCCAGCGAGCGCAACATGGCGATGGCCGCACTCGGTGCCGGCGCCGCCGTTGGCGTGATCCTGCCGTTCAGTCGCACGCAGGAATCGGAGGCGGATACGCTGGGGCTGCGTTATATGGCGCAAGCCGGCTTTGATCCGGCCGAGTCGATTACGTTGTGGCAGAACATGAACAAAGAAGGTGGTGCCAAACCGCCGGAGTTTTTATCCACTCACCCCATGTGCTTCATAGAATTGAAAGACGGTTACAATTA
>JBEVMI010000255.1:0-5726 GCA_040508685.1 Spongiibacteraceae bacterium | reverse complement strand
CCGTACTGGCTTTCGAGCGCATCGTAATCTTCGGGCTGGCCGCGGTTGTACATCATGCCGTTGACCGAACTCGATCCCCCGAGTGTTTTGCCGCGCACCCAGGTCGCCGCGGGGACATCCGCATCTGCTTCGGTCGGGTAAAACCAGATATGTTTAGGGTCGTACAGGAGTTTGCCGATACCTTTGGGCATGTGGATTAGCAAAGACCTGTCCGCAGGGCCGGCTTCAATCAATAACACATTGTGTTGACCTGAGGCGGAAAGGCGGTTTGCCATGACGCAACCCGCCGAGCCGGCGCCAACAACTATATAGTCGAAAACAGTTTTGGAATGGACCACTTTAATAACACTCTGCAGCGACTATTATTGAAAAAATTCGATTCGTTGAAACTCAATGCGCCGGCCAGTATTTCGCGCGCAACTCGCGCTTTAACAATTTTCCATTGGGCAGGCGTGGCAGGTGTTCAACAAAATCTACGCTGCGCGGACATTTGAAATGGGCGATACGCGCACGGCAATATTCGATCAAGTCCCTGCGCAGTTCATCGCTCGGAGAGAGTCCGGGCTCCAGTTCGACGACAGCTTTGACTTCTTCGCCGAAGTCTTCATTGGGTACTCCAATAACCGCGACATCAAATATCGCCGGATGCGTTATCAAAATATTCTCGGTTTCCTGGGGGTAAATATTTACGCCACCGGAAATGATCATGTGTGATTTGCGATCGCTCAGGAATAGATAGCCCTGCTCGTCGACATAACCCATGTCGCCGAGTGTCATCCAGCCTTGTGGTGAAAAGGTCTCTGCCGTTTTTTTACTGTCGCCCAGATATTCGAATTTGAAATCAGGCTCGAAATAAATGACGCCGACGGTGTTGCGCGACACTTCGTTGAAATTGTCATCGAGAATATGCACCTTACTGGTCTTGCCGACCGAGCCTCTGTGCTGTAGCCATTCATCCGATTCAATCTGCACCCAGCCGCCTTCGCTGCCGGCATAGAACTCGAACAGCACGGGTCCCCACCAGGCGATCATTTTTTCCTTGGTTTCGACCGGGCAAGGCGCCGCTGCATGCACCGCGCGCTTCAGGCTCGATACGTCGTATTTGGCGCGAATTTCATTCGGCAGTTTCAGCATGCGAATGAACATCGTCGGCACGAATTGCGCGAGGTTGGGCCGGTAGCGTGCGATCAGCGCAAGGCACTGTTCGGCGTCGAATTTCTCCATGACTATAACGGTGCCGCCGTTGCGCACGACGACCTTGGTCCACACAAAAGGTGCGGTGTGGTAGAGCGGTGCGGGACTCAGGTAAATCGTTTCGGCGTTGAAGCCCATGTACTGGGTCAGCATGTGCTCGGCACTTGTCGAATCACCGAATGGGACCCGTTCCAGTTGCAGCGCAATGCCTTTGGGGCGGCCCGACGTACCGGACGAATAACACATGGGCATTCCTTCGAGTGCTTCGTAACGCACTTTGCCGAATTCGCCCTGTCCCTCCATTGCCTGGTGTGGACTGCCAGCAGTGCCAGCGATCAACCAGTGCTCGACTTGCGGAGTTGCTGCTTTCAGTTTATCGATCAGATCCAGTTGCTGATCCGAGACGATGACGATGCGTGCTCCGCAGTTGTGAATGACGTAGGCGGCCTCATCCGCGGCGAGATGCCAATTGATCGGCGTCATGACCAGGCCACTGCGCTGAGCCGCCCAAACAGCGATGGGGTATTCGATACGATTTTCCATCAGGATGGCGATGTGATCGCCGAAGCGCAGACCAAAATCATAAAGACGCTGCGCCAGTGCGTCCGAGCGGCGCTCAAGTTCGGCGTAGGAAAGCGTTAAACCGCTGCCCATAATGATCGCGGGTTTATCGGGGGAACGCCGCGCCCATTCGCGAAGATCGGTTGTCGGTTGGGAAGGGGAAGTTGTTAATGACGACACGTTCTCTATTCTCTTCCAGTGGTCGTTCGCACCGAGTCGCGTAGGGACTGGCGCAATTCGAATTTCTTCACTTTGCCGCCGGCCGTGCGCGGCAAATCGTCAACTACATGTAAAAATTCGGGGCATTTTTGTTTGGCTAGGCCGAGCGCGGCAAAATGCTGCTGTATATCGGCAAGCGTGACCGTCTGATGGCGACGTACCATCGCGAATGCACACACACGTTCGCCGTATTTTTCATCCGGCATGGCGACCACGGCAACTTCGGCAATGGCGGGGTGCCGGGCTATCGCATCTTCGACTTCCTTAGACGAAATATTTTCGCCACCGCGGATGATGATGTCCTTTTTGCGATCCGTAATCGTCAGAAAACCCGCTGCATCGACGCAGCCAATATCGCCGGTGCGAAACCAGCCTCCCGGCAAAAAACTATCGATATCGAGTTGTGGATCGAGATAGCCGACGAACATTTCCGGTGCACGCACGACAATTTCGCCGGCTTCGCCGACGGGTAAGTCATTGCAGGTGTCATCGATAATGCGCACCTCGCAGCGCGAGGCAATTTTGCCGTCAGTATTGGCGCGCTGTTGCAAAGGCATGTCTGGCGTCCAGTACGTGACGGTCGGCACTTCACTGGAGCCATACACACGGCCGCCAGGAAAACCCATGCGGTCGGTCAGTTCGATGCTGGCCGGCGTGATGCCTGCTGCGCCCATGCCGAAAGCCGTCAACGAAGAGATGTCGTAAGGCTGCGCCTCAATGGCCTGCATTAACGTGGTCAGGAAATACTGGGGTCCGCCGGTATGTTCAACTTTGTGTTGCTCGATAAGTCGGGCCGCTTGATGCGCGTCCCACTGATCGAGAAATACCGACGGTATGCCCTGATAGATCGGCCGGGTGAAATAGAGGAAGCCGCCGATATGTCCCGCCGGAAACGTATTGAGGAACGGCCCCGTTTTGATATACGCCGGAGCGTCATATTCATAATCCTGCCATTCGGCGCGCAACGTGTTGTGCGTGTGCTGCACGCCTTTCGGTGCGGAAGTGGTGCCCGAAGTGTAGAGCAGCAGGCAGACATCATCCGCCCCGCAATCGGCGATGCCCCCAGGCAATTCGATATCGGCTGGGTCACCTTGCAGCAGATCGCGCAACGGGGTTGCGCCGACAGGCATGTCGTCGCCGAATACGATTAGATGTTGCAGGTCAGGCAGCGGCTGCGCATTGCGCCAGCGTTCGACGAAATCCAGCTTATGCCAGCGGTCGGGAATGATGAGCGCCTTGGCTTTGGATTGTTGCAGCACAAATTGCAGTTCCGTCGCACCGTAAATGTGAATTACGGGCAAGAGTGTTGCGCCGGTATGCAATATCGCCAGATAGGTCAACAAGGTTTCGTAACACGTCGGCATTTGCACGGCAACGACATCGCCCTTACCAATCCCCAAGTGTCGCAGGCCGCCAGCAAGGGCCATGCTATCTAGATGTGCCTGTGACACCTCGACATGGCGCTCACCCAATGCCGAATAAAAGTGCAGCAACACGTGCGCATTTCTAGCGGCGCGCGCGCTAAGTATCTGAGGTAGCGTGGTATTGCCAAAGTAACCCTGTTGGTGCCAACGGGTGCGTAAGAGTGTTCGATCACGGCGAATGTCTTCAATCTTCATAAGTCTGTTGCCGGTTGCCCAAGTCCCGGTCGCCCGGACTATTGGTCGACAGGGGTGCAAGGGGTTGACATCGGGGGTTGCTGGGCAGAAACTTAGTGTACTAGGTTAAAGCTCGGTAGATAGCGAAGAATACCTGTGAACACCGAAGTAAGACGTTAAATAATATTAAGTAAAAACGTTATACCGCTTCAAAAACCACAAAGAGATTCGAACAGCACCCGACTCCAGAAATGGCATTTTTTGGCATATCTCGGTACGTGTGCGTTTCGTTTTGAAGTTAAAAAAATAATCCTAATCGGAGAAACCACATGAAGAAGTCCAAATTAGCTTCGGCTATTTCTATCGCACTCCTGTCGACCGGTTCGACGGGTTGGGTTCATGCCCAGGAAGAGGATGGTGCGCATCGCGGGCTGGAGCAGGTAATCGTCAGCGCACGGCGCGTCGAGGAGAACGTGCAGGATGTACCCATCGCCATCACCGCCATGTCAGCCGAGCAATTAGAGAAAAGCGGTGTAGTCCAAACGAGTGACTTGGTTCAGCGCGCGCCGTCGATTCAATATCAAGCCGCGACTGGTCGTCGCGACGCTGCCATATTTGGCATCCGCGGTCAAAAAGCTGACGATATTCTGCTGACATCAGACCAAGCGGTCGCGGTGATTATTGGTGGTGTGCCGATGAACTGGGCGTATGGCGTCGGTATTTCTGGTGCACTCGATATCAGTTCAGTCGAGGTGGCCAAAGGTCCCCAAGGCACTCTGTTCGGAAAAAACTCGACAGGTGGCGCGATCATCATCACTCCCGCCGAGCCCAACAACTCGGTTGAGGGTATGGTGAAAGCAGGCATTGGCAACTACAACCTGCGCCAGTTGGAAGGCATGTACAACATGCCACTGACCGACACGCTCGCCATCCGAGTGGCGGCATCCGCAACTAAACAGGACGGACTTGCAGATAATCTCGACGGCGGCGAAGACTTCAACTCCACCGACAACTGGGTTGGGCGCATTTCGTTGAAATGGCAGCCTACAGATGCCCTCTCGTCATTGTTCGTTATTGAAAGCATGTACAGCAGCGCTTCCGGCCCTTACGGAAAACCGATAGCCTACAAGCCAACCGCCATTCCTGGCGCCCTTTACGGCCCGGCCTTCAATGCGGCACAAAATGACGATTTTTTTGCAGGCCATTCGGATGCGACTCACGATGGCGGTTACAACGATACGCAAACGTGGGGTGTATTGAATACAACCACCTTCGAAGTTTCCCCCGAGATTACAATTAAAAACATTGTCGGAGTTCGCGACCTTTGGTATGAGGGCGATGCAGATCTCGATGGTGTGAACCGGAACGATGTAAGCAGCGCAGGATTTGGTCTGCCGCCGGCTACAGCGTTTGCGTTGAATCGCCTGCAATTTAAGACCATACAATTCTCTGACGCTCAATCGGTTACTGAAGAAATTCAGCTGATTGGATCGCATGACATTGCCGACTGGATTACCGGCCTCTACTACTCGCACACTGATGGCCATGATGGATCGTACTCGACACAGTTCAACGGTTTGAACCTTCAAAGCATAACCGGCCCTGCCGGCGGGGTAACGAATCAGACGATTGCAGCATTTGCTCAGAGCACATGGCATCTGACAGATGAGTTGAACTTGACGACGGGATTGCGTTTTACTATGGATGACCGCGAGGTAACGTATATCTCGCAAACCATTGCAAATCCTCCATTCCAGACAAATAGCTGTTTGTTGCGAGTGTCGGTGGTAGGTAATCCGGATGCTATTCCCGATCCTTGCAAACTGCAGAAAAATGAAAATTTCCATGAGCCCACATGGAACCTGTCGCTCGATTATAAGCTGACAGATAGTCAACTGGTTTATGTGGCGACGCGACACGGCTACCGTTCTGGTGGATTCTCTGGTCGTGGTCAGAATACGGTCACTACCACCCCATTCGATCAGGAAACTGTTACCGATTATGAATTGGGTTACAAAATCGATGGTGAAATCATCGGTATGCCGTTGCGTATCAACACCGCCGTGTTCTATCAGGATTACAAGGATATCCAGCGCAATATCACGTTAACCGATGGCGGCACTCTGCAGAACGCCGTAAGAAACGCGGCCGCTG
>JBEVMI010000235.1:0-6748 GCA_040508685.1 Spongiibacteraceae bacterium | reverse complement strand
CCGACTGTCGGCGCTGCTGTTTCCGCTGCTCTACCATGTCGTGCGTTATCGGCGTCGCACCGTCGCTGAAAACCTGTCCGCCGCATTTCCGGAATTGGATGCCACCGCACGCCACGAGCTGGAACGGCGTTTTTATCGGCATATTTGCGACCTTATGGCCGAAATTTTTGCGCGACGGTATATGCGTGCAGCGGAAATCGAACAGCGCGTTCGCCTTGAAAACCAGCAAGTGCTGCAGCCCTTTATCGAACGCAAACAATCGTTCCTGTTATTAAGTATCCACCAGGGCAATTGGGAGTGGCTGCTGGCGCGCGTCGGCAACTTTCTGCCCTGCCCCATGGACGGCATCTACAAACCGCTGCACGACGCGGCGATGGACCGTTTTATCCTCGACAGCCGCGCCCAATCAATCAACCCAGTGCCGTTCCAGAATGCAGGGCGGGAAATGTTGCGCAGCCGGCGCCAGTTTCGCGCCTTTGCGATGCTCGCCGATCAGGCGCCGTTCAAACGCGACAGTCGCTACTGGCACAGTTTTCTGAATCGCACCGCGTCGTTTTATCTCGGCCCGCAGAAGCTGGCCGAGGCTGTGCAATGCCCGGTGTTTTTCGTATCGATGAAAAAAGACGCACGCGGCAGCTATACCGTACGTTTCGAGCTGCTCGCCGAACCACCCCATGCGCGCGACGAATTTACGATACTCGACAGCTACATCGCCGCGTGCGAGGCCGCGATTCGCGCGCAGCCGGAGACATGGCTGTGGTCGAACCGCAAGTGGAAACATCAACCGCCGGCTGATGAAGCGGCATCTGTGGACGCACCCAAGACAACAGCAAACTGATTGCGGCCACTGCCCCAGAGCGGCTACGTTAGACGCTCGTTTTTCTGCTGTTGCCGTGATGCCACTGATAGCTCTGAACCCCCACCAGATCCGCGTCCTCAGCTGGAATATTGCCAAGGGTCGCCATAGCGACTGGCATCACGACCTGTCGCGACTGGCCTCCGAAAGCGATCTGGCACTCATTCAGGAGGCGCGTCTCGAACACGCCATGCATCAGGTGATTCCGGATTCGTGCTGGGCTTTTGCACCCGGCTACCGCCGCCAGAATCTGACCACGGGCGTGCTGACGATTTCGCGCGCCGAAACCATCGATCGTTTTCTCCACAGCCATCGCGAACCGCTGACCGGTTTGCCAAAGGCCGCGCTGGTCACCGAATACCGCCTGCAGGGTTCGTCGCAGACTTTATTGGTCGCCAATGTGCACGCGATCAATTTCACGCCGGGCACCGGTCATTTTCACCGCCAACTGCTGGCAATCGCGCACCGTATCGCCCACCACCAGGGACCGTTGATTGTGTGCGGGGATTTCAATACCTGGCGGCATAAACGGGCGCGTATTCTCGACGAGTTGATTCAGGAGCTGGATCTGACACCCGTCCATATTGAACAGGACCACCGCCGCGTCGCCTTCGGTTTTGCGCTCGATCATATTTTTTATCGCGGCCTCACTTTCAAAGCCTGCATCGTCGACCGGGTGCACACCTCGGATCACAATCCGATCAGCGCCATACTCGGCATCGAATAAACCTGGCTTTGGACCCGCTAACCGGGGCCTGCCAAAAATCCCACCAAGGACAGGGCTGATGCCTGTTCTTAAAAACTCAGACGCACACCGGCTTCCACCGAACGCCCCGGCTCCGGCGCGTAATCCCGTAAAAATGATGTGCTGGCGCGAATGGTGCGATCGGTGAGATTGGTGCCGCGTAAAAACAACTGCGCATTTTTGGTATCGCCACCGTCGTCATTGAACAGCGCCAGCGCGTAACTGACACCGGCGTCGAGGCGCGTGTAGCCCTCGGTATCGGACTCGAATTCACCGGCGCGGTTTTGATCGCCCGCGTGCAACACACCGGCATAACCCGACCATTGCTGCGCATCCCAATTCAGCCGCGTGCCGATCCGCCAGGGCGGCATCCGCGGCACGTCGACGCTGCGATCGAGTTTGCCGCGAACCGTGTCGCCATAGACATCGACGCTGAATTTGCCCAAACGCGTCTGCCCGAGCAACGTGGTCAGATTGAATTCCACGCCGTAAAAACTCGCGTCCTCCTGCCGATACTCCAGCACAGGCACGTCACCGACTGCGAAGCCGGTAGTAGCCAGATAAATGAATTCGCGGAAATCGTTATGGAATGCAGTAATGAAACCGTCGACGATCGCACCGCTGTAACGCAGTGTCAGATCCAGATTGCGAGAGGTTTCGTTACCGAGATCAACGCTGCCAAATTCAATCGAGCGCGTCGCTGCGTGTACGACCGGATCGTGATAATGGAAATGATCGTTGTGACGTTCGATAGTCTCAACATTGGAATAGAGTTCCTCGACAGTTGGCGCTCGCTGCGATTGCGAAAATGCCGCGCCCACACTCCAGTCTGGATCGAAATTCAACAGCACAGAGGCCGACGCACTGTAAGCGCGGAAAGTTTGATCGTTCTGGCGGGCGGCCTCGATCGCGTCGCGATCGGCGCGCAGTCCTACTTCGTAAATCCAATTGCCGGAATGATAATCTTCCACCACAAACACACCGACAGCACGCGTAGTCGACTCGGGAATAAACGCCTCCTCGCCCTGCGCCGCAAAATTGGTATCGCGCAACTGTAAACCCAACACCCCATGCCAGCCGGCGATGGGCTGGTGAATCAGTTCGAGTCGGCCATCCCAGGTTTCATTGGTATAAGTCGTCGCCTTGACGCCGCTTTCCAACTCACTGTGTTCATAGTCGGTATAACCGGCGCGCCACCGCACCGTGTCGAGCAGACCCGCATCCGGGCGCCACTCGCCGGCGAGGTCATAACGCGTTTGCCGCATGTCAATACGAATGGCATCGTGATCACCCTCTTCGTGCCCTTCCGCATCGTCGGCGAGCTCCTCTTCTTCAGGTTCGTCGCCGTGATCATGCTCCGCGCCCTCGGCGTGGGCGTGGGCACCACTGGGGATGCCATATTTATTGCGCATCTCGCTGACACCAAAACCGATGTAACCCTGCTCGCCTACCCAGGACAGTCCGCCGCCGAGACGATGATTGCGGCCATCGCTGTTGGCGATAAAGCCATCGCTGCTCTCATCAATATCGGCGATCGTATCGCGATTGAACGCGAGGCCGGGAATGTCGATCGCACCCCAGTCTCGGTAGACGCCGTCAAGATGCCACGCGATGGGCCCCGCACCGCCATCAAGTTTGAAGACACTGGTATCACCAGCGCTGGCGCTGTCGTGACGCTGCTCGATTGCACCGCTGAGTGCACGCTCCGGCAGCGCGCGCGGAATCTGGTTATCGATGACATTGACGACGCCGCCGATGGCACCGCCGCCGTAGAGCAGCGTGGCCGGCCCGCGCAACACTTCGACGGATTCTGCCAGCAGCGGCTCGACGGTGACGGCGTGATCGGCGCTGACCGCCGACGCATCGGCACTGCCGATACCGTTTTGCAATACCTTCACGCGCGGCCCGGATTGCCCGCGAATCACCGGCTGACCAACGGCAGGTCCAAACGATGCACTGGCAACACCCGGCGTGCCGTCGAGGGTAAAACCAATGCTTTTGCCCGCGCGTTGACGCAACTCATCCCCGGCGATAACGGTAACCGGCAGTGCCGTTTCGGCAGCGCTTTTGTGGAGCGGGGCCGACACAATGACGGTTTCGAGGCGGGCATAATTCTGTAAAGGCGTCTGCTCCGGCGCAACCGGGTTTTTACTACCGATAACGGCGCCATACACATCACCCGTGGCAGTGCAGCCGGCTGCGGCAACCGCCAGCCAGATCATTGAACGTTTCATTGAAATTCTCCAACGCTGATGCACGCGTCGACGACAATCGACACGACCATTTATCTAAAAAGATGAATTTTTAAAAAGTGGATCAGTGTTGGGACACGGGGGGAGCGCGGGGATCGCAGAAACGCACGGCGACAAGCCGCACGCTGGTAAAGAGGCTGAACCCTATCGCCGCGGCAATAACGACGGGGATGTGCCAGCCGGCAGCTGCAACCGCAGCGGTCGCCGTCGCTGAGTACACGCATAGCGCGCAATCATCGTCCGCGTCTTGACTGCTGTCGTGCCAGTGCGCGGCGGCGAGCGTCTGTCCCGCCAGAAATAATGCCAGCGCCAGCAACAGCCACCAAGGACGGCGGCAGCGATGAACGCTCTGCATCAGGAGTTGGCGGGAAGTCGACATAGCACCGAATGATACATTGTAACGTTTGAGAACATAAGCCCGAGTTGCACGGAATTATTCAAATCATTAAAAACATCGTGCACTGCAAAAATCCGATGCAAAAAAAAACGCGTGTACCCGCTTGGTCCACGCGTTTTTTTCAATGACGCTTTAGCGAAGAATACCTATTTAATCGAACCCAACGCCCAGACGTTTGCCGACCAGCTCATAGGATTCGACCACATTGCCGAGATCCTGGCGGAAACGATCTTTGTCGAGTTTTTCGCGTGTGTCCTTGTCCCACAGACGACAGCCGTCCGGCGAGAATTCATCGCCCAACACCACTTCGCCTTTGTACAAACCGAACTCAAGCTTGTAGTCGACCAGCAGCATGTTGCCGGCGAGGAACAGCGGCTTCAGCACGTCGTTGATCTTGAAGGTGAGTTCAGTCATGCGGTCGATCTGCACCTGCGTGGCCCAGCCGAACGAACGGATGTGGTATTCGTTGCAGATCGGATCGCCGAGTGCATCGCTTTTCAAAAAGAATTCAAATGTCGGCGGATTCAGTTCGAGGCCTTCCTCGACACCGTAACGACGGCAGATCGAACCCGCGGCGAAGTTGCGCACCACACACTCCAGCGGCAGCATGTCGAGTTTTTTCACCAACGCTTCATTGGCGGACAGCACGCGCTCGAAGTGCGTGGCGATACCGGCAGCGGCCAGCTTTTCCATGATGAAGGCGTTGAATTTATTATTGACCATGCCCTTGCGGTCGAGCTGCGCAACTTTCTTGCCATCAAAGGCGGAGGTATCGTTGCGAAACACCATCACAAAAAGATCGGGATCGTCGGTCGTGAATACCGATTTCGCCTTGCCTTTGTATATTTCGTTGCGCTTTTCCATTTTCAATCTCTTTGCATCAAATAGGTTGCGTCAAACATTTCACTGGGAGATACACGATCAGATCAAATGGCTTTTGATCGCATTCAGTAATTTTTCGCGCGACCCAGCCGCGAGTTCAGCGCCGTCCTGACGATCGATGGTGATCAGTTGATCGTTGTTGCCACCGTCTTGCACGGTAACCGTGTAAACCGTTTTGCGATCCTCAAACACATCCCCGTCATTATCATCGCCGGAGAATATCCAGTCCCAGATCGACGCGAAGAAACCTTTGTCTTCGCCGTCATCCACTTCGGCAGGATCGTAGCGGATCCACACTTGGCGTTCGCTGCGATTGCGGTCGTCGATGGCGAAGCCGGCTTTCGGCAATCCCGTTTCCAGCGATGCCCAGGCGCGCTCAAACGACAAGGCCAGGCGCAGGCGCAACGGCTGTCCGGCCTGGCGTTCGAGAAATACCTTGCCCTGCGCATTGATACCCTGCTGCGCCAGCATCGACACCGCACCGGTACTGCCGTTGTCGGCGACGAATTGCGCCAGCGCTTTCATCATGTCGGCTTCACGCTGCGCATTCGACGACGTGGTCGGCCACGTGTTTTCGCCGGCATTTGCATCTGCCTGCACGATATACACCTCGGAGGAACCGCGCTGGACACCCTGCTCGATGCGGAAGCGGTAACGTTCGCGACCGGTGCCGGTAGCCGGCTGCAACCAGCCGGTTTCGATAATGCCGCCGGTGGCGTCGGCACGGAGTACCGTCAGCTGATTCGTCGCCAGGAACTGACGCACGCGCGGCCACACTTCACCGGGCGCGGCGTCCACCAGTATCCAGCCTTGTTCGCCCAGCTTCTGCAGTTTGACCTGCTCCGCTTCGGCACCCGGATTGATGGGCTCCGGCCGCGGTACTTCAAACGCGCCTGCGAGCGTGGCATCGCCGGCGCGCGCGCGCGGAATCACAAGCTGATCTTCGATCGCGGTGCTGCTGAATTCGCTCGGCACCTGTAGTGGTTTTTCCAGGGCGGCGTTGCGATAGTCATCGCCGCGATCGCGAAACAGACCACCTTCGCCCGTCAGCCAGCCGCAGCCGGCAATCGATACGGACAGCGCCAGCAGCGCCGAATTACCCAGAGTTTTCTTCATCAATCTTCTTAAGTGAGCGTTGTAGTGTGATCAGGGAGACTCGCGCGGCGAGCCCAGAGGAATGTAACAAGGCAAGGTCACATCACAGCAGGCCGGCTTGCTGCAGCGCTGCTCGCACCGCCGGTTGCGCGGTCTCGCTGAGCGGTGTCAGCGGCAGACGGATGCCCCCGGCGATTTTGCCCAGCATCTGCAACGCCCATTTGACGGGAATGGGGTTGGCTTCGACGAACAGTTTTTCATGCAGAGGGAACAGGCGTTCGTTGATGGCGCGGGCAGTGGTCGCATCGCCGCGCAGGGCGGCGGCGCAGAGCTCGGACATCGCTTTCGGCGCGACGTTCGCGGTCACGGAGATATCGCCTTTGCCGCCGGCGAGTATCAACTCGACCGCGGTGGCATCGTCGCCGGAATACACGGCAAATGCAGTACCGCAGCGTTCGATCAGATCGCGGCCGCGGGCAACGTCGCCGGTGGCATCTTTGATACCCACGATGTTCGGTGTG
>JBEVMI010000211.1:0-4659 GCA_040508685.1 Spongiibacteraceae bacterium | reverse complement strand
GTACACACACGAAAAACGCAAACCGTCGGGGATACCCTTCGGCAATTTACCGACCCAAAAAATGCGGTTTGCGTTTTTCCATGAATGCCTTCACCGCTTCGCGGTGATCCTCGGAATACAGGCTGGCAATCATGTTTTCCGCTTCATGGTCCAGGGCTGCCTGAGCTGTCATTGTATTCACGGCAAGCAGGTTCTCTTTGGCGAGACCCATCGCGAAAGTCGGACCTGAAGCCAGTTGTGCGCAGAATGAAAGAGCCTCCTGCATTAGATCGGCCTGCGGATATACACGATTGGTGATGCCAAGCTGCAGTGCCTTTTCGGCACCGAGCATTTCAGCAGTAAAAACCAGCTCTTTGGCGAGCGACTCGCTGACCAGTTTGCTGAGAAAATATGTTCCTCCCATATCCCCGCTAGCAGCCAGATTTCGAAAACCCGTCGATAATTTGGCATCGGTACCGCATAAGCGAAGGTCACAAGCCAAGGCAAGACTGAAACCGGCTCCGATGGCGAAGCCGTTAACAATTGCCACGGTAGGTTTGCGCATTACGTGGAGCTTCAGCGATATGCCGTTCTGAACCTTCTGAAGATTTAACAAGCGTTGATGCCTGACCTCTTCATCGTCAGGAGCCGCTGTCGACTCCGATGACTGTCTTTCGTTCAGTATCTTAATGTCGGTGCCCGCGCAAAAACCACGTCCCGTTCCGGCAATCGCAACGCAGCGCGTATTAGGGTCAGCTTCCGCATCGGCAATGAAGTTCATAAGCCGCTTGATCATACTTGGCGTCAGCGCGTTGAGATTATCGGGCGAGTTAAGCGTGATCAATCCGACCCCGGATTGTTGCACCTCGTACAGAACATCATTCATGGCAGCACCTTACATACACAGAAATTCCGAAAGGCCAATTTATCTGCTCAAACGTCGAAGAGTTTCCGGACTTCGTATTTGCTGATCTTCATCGCTGGCGTGCGTGGAAGCTCGGGCAGAACCCTGATCGCGATCGGCACCATGTAGGCCACCATCAGTTTGCGCACGTGCGCGATCAACGCGGCTTCGCTGACCTGATGGAGCATGCCGTCGCGCGCCTGCACCGCTGCGACTGGCACTGCCCCGAGGCGTTCGTCGGGGATGCCGACTACGCAGGCGTCCAGCACCATGCGGATCGCGGTCGGAGGTAGTGCGGCGACTTTCGGTCGATGGCGTTTAACGACATCGTGCCAGTCGGCGACGTTAAATTTTTCGAGGATCACCAGCGGACGTCCCGAAACAATTGACGTCAGGCCAGTATAAATTCCGCCGATGTGAACTAGAGGGGCGATCAGCAACGATGGTGATTTCTCAGACCCCGGTTCCGCCCTACTCGCCTTGTTGAGCGCTATACCGACCGCACCGATTGCGGTTGCAGCGCCGCGGATTGCAGGCATCGCCCAATCCTGGTGATCGGCAATGACAACAGGGACCTTCAGCATTTGCAGCTCTGCCGCAATTTTTTCGCTGTCGGTAAATGGATTGATCGGAATCAAGCAACGCTTCGAACACAGCAGTTGCAGTAGAGCCGCGAAATTTGCCGGCCTGTCAGACCCTGACCGAGATCAAGCCGCAGCACCGAAGGCTCTTCAAATTGCCGCCTGACATGTGACATATGGTTTCGGTCTAATGAACTTAAACGTTGATGTCGGCCTGCAGGTCACGCCATTCTCATGCGGAGAACAGTAGAGGGCCTTCGAATCCCATTCGTTAGCGCCCAGTGTACGTCGGCTTGCGTTTTTCGCGCAGTGCGGTGCGCGCTTCGGCGTAATCGTCGCTGCGGAACAGCGTCGAGATCGCCAGCAACTCCTGGCGCAAACCATTGCGGTAGGTATCGATCCACGCATTGTCGACGAGTTGCTTGGCCATCGCCAGCGCCTGCGGCGGACCACTTGCGACTTTGCGCGCAATTTCCATCGCTTTCGCGTCCAGCTCGTCATCCTCGACCAGCCAGTCGCAAATGCCGAGCTCATGCGCGCGCTCGCCGGTCAGTGCATCGCCGGTCATCACCAGATATTTGGTCAGCGATGGGCCGATCAGCGCGGTTAGGAACTGGGTGCCGCCGGTATCGGGCACAAGACCGTAGACGATCTCCGGTAGCGACACCTTCGCGGTCTTCGAAAACACCCGCATGTCGGCCGATAGCGCCAGCTCGAAGCCGCCGCCGATCGCCGCGCCGCGCACGGCGGCGATGATGGGCTTGCGGCAGTCGATCGTCATCATCCGGAAATCCTGGGCGCGGCGGACGAATTCGAAATCGCTCTCGTTGCGCGCGCGATGACCGAGCACGTTGGTATCGCGGCCGGCGCAGAAGGATTTGCCGGCGGCGCGGATCAGGATCGCGCGCACGTCGCTGTCGTCGATGAACGACTGCAGCATCGCCGGCATGGTGTCCTGCATCTCGTCATTCATCGCGTTGTGCTTGTCGGCGCGGTTCAGCGTCAGCACGCCGACATGGTCCTCGACGTGACGGAGGAAATATTGCTCGCTCATGGCCGTCTCCTTAGACGTCATCGGGGCGCGTGATGGTGTCGCGCACGACTTCGAACGGTGGCATGCGCAGGCTGCGGCGCAGCCAGTTGGCGCCGTCCAGCACCAGCGTGTGGCCGGTCAGATACGCGGCATACGGCGAGCACATGTAGACGGCCGCGTATCCGAGTTCGTGCACTTCGCCAGTGCGTTGCGCGGGTACAGTTTGCGCGGGCGGAAATTCCGCCGCCGTACCTGTGCCGCCCTTGAGGCCGGTCTTCATCGCCGCGTGATGGTCCTCGTGCACGAACAGGCCGGGCGCGAGGCAGTTGACGCGAATATTGTCGGGCGCCCATTCGACCGCGAGCGATTTCGTCAGATTGTCCACCGCCGCTTTCGCCGCCGCCGAATGGGCGGTGCCGGGGCCGCCGGTCCACGCGTAGGTCGCACCGATATTGAGGATCGACCCGCCACCACCGGCGGCCATGCGGCGCCGACCGAATTCGCTGGAGCAGAAAAAGGTACCGTCGAGCACGATGTCGGTCACCGTGCGCCAAGCGTTCGGGCTCATCTTTTCGGCCGGCACCGGGAAGTTGCCGGCGGCGTTGTTGATCAACACCGTGATCGGGCCCATCTCGGCCTCGATCTTGTCGAATGCGGCTGCGATCTGCTCGGGCTGACGGATATCGCAGGTCGCGTACATCGCCTTGCCACCGATGGCCTCGATCGCTTCGACACCGGTTTTCAGATGCTCTTCCGAACGGCTGAGCACGGCGACACGAGCACCAGCGCGGGCGAATTCGATGGCGATCGCCTTGCCGAGTCCGGTACCGCCGCCGGTCACCAGTACGACGTCATTCTTGTAGGTATCGGCCGGCAACATCGGTGTGCCAAGCGCGGGGGCTTTGGATAGGGGCAAGGTCATCTCCGTGAATTAACAAATCACATACCGCCGCCGACCATCTGGTTGTATTACCAGCCGAATCAGCGGGCTACAATTCGATTCAGCCTTGCGAAATAGGCTCTGCTTAAGGGTTTGAACTGCGCTTACCCGCCTTCCAACAGCGCAACGTTTCACGGCATCTCGACAGACAATTGCCTGAAACTGCTGCCACAATATTTATACTTCATGGATGGCGCGCAACACTTAGTGAATTTAAATAACTAAAAAAATTTAGTCAACAAAAAGACTGATGAATGGGGTGCAAGAAAAAGATGACGTAGTATTTCCAGATCATTTGCAGTTACTAATCACATCGGACATCGCACCCGATGCACGCAACCAAAGATACACCACACAATTTAAGGAGTAGGCTTGTGCCTTCCCACACTGCCAGTGCAGATCTCGTAACTGGGCGCCCTCGCCGGCGACAACATGAACGATCAGCGGAGTCAGATCGGCGAATCGTTTCTGCTGCAATCCAAGCCCTAAATGAACGTGGTATCAATGAGCTAAAAATTTCCGACGTCGCTCAAAGAGCTGGTTACTCACAACCCCTCATCGTACAGCGTTATGGTGGAAAGGCCGGTTTGCTGGCTCGCGTCTCGGCGGTAATCACCGAGAACTGGCAAGATGTTTATGAGCGCGTGGTTGGGAATTTGAGCGGACTGCCCGCCTTGTGTGCGTCTGTGGATGCGCATAGCGAATTCATCGCCGAGCGGCCGAAGGAGGTCCGCGCAATTTACCTATTGCACATGCTGGCGCTGGATGCCTCCGACGAATACCCGGCAACTGTTCAAACCGTCACGCAAACGCACCGACCCGGAGCGCGCGCGAAAACCTGGATCGCGGCTGGCATGAAGGATGGCAGTATTCGCTCTGACATTAACGCAAAAATCGAAGCGGAGATGTTCGCTGCCTTAATTATTGGCCTAGTTTACAGCTGGATGGCTAACCCAAAGCTTCCTATTCGAACATTACATGCCCGCGTCAAGGAGGAGCTGATCGAGCATCTCGAAAGCCAATCCGCAAAAATGGCCAGGCAACGTGCGAACAAAAAACGAAAAAACGCGCAGGCCTGACAATTTATCAGCATCTTATCGACACATGATTAGGCGCAATTTATGGATGAGCAGCAAAATTATGCGGCGGCGTGGGTTTGTTATATTGAATGCCGATACGCTGACGCAGTCGCGCGATACCTTCATCGGTCAGAACGACGTCA
>JBEVMI010000206.1:0-4904 GCA_040508685.1 Spongiibacteraceae bacterium | reverse complement strand
CACGCCGGCAGCAGCGTGCTCGACCAGAAACAATGCATAAGCCGATTCGCCCTCGACCGTACCCGAGACGATCAGCGTGTCGGCAGAGGGTGCATCGAGCGCCATGAATTTGCGGCCGCTCAATCGGTATTTGTCGCGATGTGGTGACGCCGCGGTTTTCACCGCGCGCGGGTTATCGGCGCCATTCGGTTCACCATGCGCGAGCGCGAACCGACGCTCGCCGTTCGCAATGTCCGTCAACAACTGTCGGGCGATTTGGTTTTCCGTCGCCCGTTCCAGCACGCGTGCCGCCAATACCGCGGTGTTGATGTAGGGCTCCAGCACCGGACCGCGACCGAAGGATTGCATCAGCACGCTGGTTTCAATCAACGAGGCGCCGAGCCCGCCCGCCGACGCCGGCACATTCAGCATCAACCAGCCGAGTTCGGCGAATTGCGCCCAGTGTTCGCGTTTGCACGGCACGCCGCTGGCGATCTGCTGGCGGCGCTGTTCCAGCGTGTAGTGGCTGCGCACGAAACGGTCGGCGCCGGCACGCAGCATTTCCTGCTCTTCGGATAAATTGAAATCCATTGCGCGCCCCTTAAATGCCGAATGCCAGTCTGGCGATGATGTCGCGTTGCACCTGCAGCGAGCCGCCAAAAATCGTCGCGGCGCGAATCAGCAATGCGGTGGCGGTTTTGCCGACGACGTCGTCGTGCCACACGTCGTCGCCGGCAAACGATTCATGATCTTCGAGCGGAATCAAACGCATTGCTTTTGCGCCCAGCGCCTGCACCTGCAATTCAGTGACGGCCTGTTGCAGTTGCGAGCCGCGCACTTTCAGGCAGGAGGAAATCGCGGTCGGATGCCACGGTGTTTTTTCGTCGGCGAGCACCCGCAACACCGACCATTCGAGTGCGATCACCTGCGCTTCGACACGCGCGAGTCGCTGTGCAAAAACCGGCGTATCGATGACCGGCACGCCATCGCACAATTCGCGCGCGGCGAGCCTTTTCAATTTCTGCAGTTCGCGTTTGGTCCAGAAAATGTAGGAACTCGCAGTGCGCTCGTGATCGAGCAGGAATTTGCCGTAACCCCAGCCGGCGCCCTCGTCGCCGACGCGATTTGCGACCGGCACACGCACGTTGTCGAGAAAAACCGTGCAGACATGCGCTTCGCCGTTGAACTGCGGAATTTCGCGCACGCTGATGCCGGGCGAACTCATGTCGATCATCAGAAACGAAATGCCTTTCTGCGGTTTGCAGGTGGTGTCGGTCTTGACCAGGAAAAATCCCCATGCCGCGTGCGTGGCGCCGCTGGTCCAGATTTTCTGGCCGTTGACGAGGTAATGATCGCCGTCGCGCACGGCAGTGGTCCGCAGCGATGCCAGATCGGAGCCCGCGTCCGGCTCGGAATAACCCTGACACCAGAAATAGTCGCCGCGCGCGATCGGCGGCAGGAAGGTCGCTTTCTGTTGTTCGGTGCCGAAGTTCTGCAACACCGGGCCGAGCATATGCAGCCCGGATGGCAGCAGCGCCGGCGCGTCGGCCTCGGCGCACTCCTGCTCGAAGACGAATTGTTGCGCCGCGGACCAGCCGGGACCGCCGTATTCGACCGGCCAGTTCGGCACCGACCAGCCCTGCTTATGCAAGATGCGCGTCCACGCCAGACTGTCGTGTTCGTGTTGGAGAAAGGATTTGCGGTGGCGGCGGCGCGCAAATTCCGGTGGCAGGTGGTCGCGAATAAAGTTGCGCACGTCCTGCCGGAAGGTTTCGAGCCCGGCGTCGAAGGTCAGATCCATACGCGGCCTTGTGGTTATTTAAAGCGATGTCATGGGTTTGTTCATTCAGGCGCGACCGTCGGAGACGCCGCCGCCATCGACGCCAATTTACACCCGCGTTGGCGGCGCTATTTTTTGCTGGGGGAAATGCGATTGCCGGGAGACTACGGCGTATTGAGCCCGGCGATACAACGCTGCAGCAGACCGACGAGTTGCGTGCGTTCGGCGGTATCCAGTTGCGACTGCATCTGCAGGAATACCGGCTCGCAGGCCGCCGCCGCGCCCAACAACATCTCCTGCCCGGCGACGGTGATGAACCAGCTTTGCGCACGCTGGCTGGTGGGATGCGCGCGCCACTCGACCAGCCCAGCTTCGGCGAGGGCTTTTAGAATCACATTCATCGACTGCGCGGTGATCAGCAGCCGCTTCGCCAGTTGCGCGCCCGGCAGGCCGGGTTCGGTATGGACGACGGTCAGCGTCACCAGATGCGCCATCGACAGCCCGAAACCGGCGTCGCGCAGGGCGGTCTCGGTGGTCTGCCGCAACGCGTGCATCAGGCTCTTGAGCAGATACCCGACGTGATTTTCCGGATCGGGCCATTGCCCCGATAGGGACCCGGCAGCGGCGCTTTCTGAAGAAACGGTCATGGTATCTCGCTGGTTAAATGTCAGGAGACTGATAATATATCAGCAACCTTATATTTGTATCCGTGTCGTTATCCGATGAAAAGATCTCACCTTGTCGTGCTCGCCGTCATCATTACGGGTCTCGCCGCAACGCTGGCGCTGACCCAATCGCGCCCGGAAAAAACGGCTTCCGCCCCGCTGGCGGCGCTGACGGTGACCACCACCACGCTGGAGCGGCGGCCCTTGCAGCACATGCTGACCGCTACCGGCTCCATCCACGCCTGGCAGGAAATGGTGATTGCGCCACAACTCGGTGGCTATCGCGTCGAATCCGTGAATGTCGATATCGGCAGCATCGTCAAAAGCGGACAGGAGCTGGCCCGCCTCGACAGCGGCCCGCTGACGATTGAAGTGCAGGCGCAGCGGGCGGCTCTGGCGAAAGCGCAGGCGCTGCAGAACCGCGCCGAATCCGCGTACCGGCGCGGCCAGGTCATCGCCAAACAGAAGCTGCTGTCGCAGTCCGATCTGGAGCGACTGCAGAGCGACCACCTCGCCGCTCAGGCCGACACCCAGGCGGCCCGCGCCAACCTCGACACCGCCGAAATGAATCTGCGCCACACGCGCATCACCGCGCCCAGCGCCGGCGTGGTCAGTGTGCGCAGCGTGAACCTCGGCGAGATCGCGCAGATCGGCAAATCCATGTTCCAGCTGCTGCGCGACGGCCGTATCGAGTGGCGCGCGGAAGTGCCGGAAGCGCGACTGCACCAGATCCACGCCGGCCAGACCGTGGCGATCCGCACCGCCGACGGCAAAACCCTGAATGGCACGGTGCGCAGCCTCGATCCCACTGTCGATGCCAATAAACGCAACGCGATTGTCTATGTCGACCTGCCGACGCCCGGCAGCGCCCGCCCTGGCATGTTCGCGCGCGGCGATTTCCTGCTCGGCAGCGTCGTCGCCGACGTGATTCCACAGGCCAGCGTAGCCCGCAGCGACGGCTACAGCTATGTGTTCGTGCTCGGCGAGAATCAGGTCGTACAACGCACGCGCATCGAGACCGGCGCGCTCGACGGCGATCGCATCGAAGTGCTCAGCGGCCTCGTCGCCGGCCAGCGCATCGTCGACACCGGCGCCAGCTTCCTCAAGGATGGCGACCGCGTCCACGTCGTCGCCCGCACCGTGAAGGCGGCCGTTGCTGTCGACGGGCCGGCCCGATGAACTTCGTCACCTGGTCGATCCGCTACCCGATTCCGGTATTCATGCTGTTCGCCGCGCTGATGCTGGCAGGCATGGCGAGTTTCCCCAAGCTGCCGGTGATCGACATGCCGGAAGTGGATTTCCCGGTGGTGACGGTCAGCGTCACCTACCCCGGCGTGCAGGCCGCGCAGCTGGAAACCGAGGTCACGCGCAAGGTCGAGGACGCCGTCGCGAGTGTTATCGGCATCCGCCATATCCGCTCCAACATCGCCACCGGCGTGTCGTCGACCGTCATCGAATTCCAGCTGGAACGCGACATCAACGAGGCGCTGGACGATGTCCGCGACGCGCTCTCGCGCATTCGCGCCGACCTGCCGGCCGATGCCAACGAACCGGTGATCGCACGTGTCACCACCAGCGGCCGGCCGATCATCACGTTCAGTGTCGCCGCCGACAACTTGAACGAGACCGAACTCTCGTGGTTCGTCGACCTGACGCTGAACCGCGAGCTGACCGCCATCCCCGGCGTTGGCCGGGTCAATCGCGTCGGCGGTGTCGACCGCGAAATCCGCGTCGATCTCGATTTCGACCGCCTCGCCGCGCTCGGCATTACCGCCGCCGATATCTCGCGGCAGTTGCGGCGGGTACAGGCCGAATATCCGGGTGGCGAAGCCGATGTCGGCGCGCTCAAACAAAGCATCCGCACGGTCGGCACCGTGACCACGCCGGCGCAGCTGGCGTTGTTGCCGATCACGCTGCCGGACGGTCGCAGCGTCGCGTTGAACAGTATCGCGACGATCCGCGACCAGGCCGCCGAACCGACCCAGCTGGCCTTGCTCGACGGCCGTCCGGTGGTCGGTTTCGAAGTCGTGCGCGCCCGCGGCGCCAGTGCGCTGGACGTCGCCGATCGCGTGCGCACCCGCGTCGCCGCTTTGCAGCGCGAGCACCCACATCTGGTCATTCGCGAAATCAGCACCACGGTCGAACATATCCGCGAGAGTTTCCATGCGTCGTTGACGATGCTGGTCGAAGGCGCGCTGCTGGCGGTGCTGGTGGTGTGGATTTTCCTGCGCGACTGGCGCGCGACGCTGGTCGCGGCGCTGGCCTTGCCGCTGTCGATCGTGCCGACATTCTGGGTGATGGATCTGCTCGGTTATTCGCTCAATAACCTGACCCTGCTGGCATTGTCGCTGGTGGTCGGGGTACTGGTCGACGACGCCATCGTCGAAATCGAAAACATCGTGCGCCACCTGCGCCAGGGCAAGCCGCCGCTGGAAGCCGCGCGCGATGCCGCGCTGGAAATCGGCCTCGCCGTCATCGCC
>JBEVMI010000200.1:0-3881 GCA_040508685.1 Spongiibacteraceae bacterium | reverse complement strand
TAATTTATCGGGCAGCTATTTATTGAGTGGCTATTTATTGCGTGAGGAATTCGCGCAGGCGCGGATCTTCGAACATGCGGCGCAGCGTATTCGAAAGCAGATCGCTGACCAGCTTTTCATTTTCCTTCGCATCAGGCTTGCTCACCATGCGCCGCTCGCTGTCGCTTTCATAGCGTCCGCTAAACGTTTCACCACCCTTGACACCTTCCGCACGCAAGGTTGAATGCAGCTTCACAGTAGCCCCCATGCCTTCTGCCGGCGTGGCGTAGGTAATGTTTTCGACGATGATATTGAGCTGCACCGCGCTCGGATCGGCGCTATTGACCACAAAACCCTGGGTGGCGAGCAGACCATTGGCGGCGCGGGACAAGGCCGAGTCCAGATCGTTGGCAATCGTAATGGTGCTGCTGTTGGCGTAGACGCCGCCGAGGTTGCCCAGCACCTTATTGCTGCGCTGATCGCTCGCGGACACCGCGATCGGGCGGCCATTGCCAAACGATTCTCCCGAGCCGATGGTCAACACCGGCTGTACATTCAATTGTTGCGGACTGTACGCACACGCGGCCAGCCATACCGCGATACTCATCGACACCACAATTTGCAAAAGTTTTTTCATTGCATTTTCTCTGCATTGGTTGAAAAGATAATCCGGCAAAAATACCAACCTTAACTACACCGCACAAAAACACATTGCGTGACATAGTTTGCCATGGGCTGCCGCATACCGCGCCTCGGCGATGCTGGAATCAATGATGTGTTTGTTGGACCTCGGTATCGATGCGCGTCACTGGCACACTGGCGCCGTAGGTACGCCCCTGTTCGTCGATCAGGGTTATGCGAATGATCTGCCCCGCCTGCAACGGACGTTTCAGGCCGAGCAACATCAGGTGATACCCGCCGGGCTGCAGTAATTGCTGGCCCTTCGCCGGTATTTCCAGGCGCACAACTTTTTCCATGCGCATGCCGCTGGCGGTGTGGCGATGATTGTGGAGCTCCACGCGATCAGCAGCGTCGCTGCTGGCGGCGACCAGTGCAATCGGTTTGGCGGTGTCGTTCTGCAAGGTCATGAAGGCGGCGGAGACGGTCTGAGCCGGGGGCATCTCGCGCACGTAACCGTCGCGAATGACCAGTGTCGTCGGCGCCGCACCCGCCACATTCACCCACAACGCAAATCCGGCCATCAGCACTTTTGCCCAAACCTTAACCACCGCCATAACCACCTCCGAAATCCTGGACAACACTGAATTAAAAGCTGCGGCACTATAACAGCAAGTAAAACCCTCCAATTCACTGCCGCGACCCGGTGCCCGCCATGTGGTGCGTCGCCAATCACAATTGCGCGGGCCGACATCGCCGCGCAACAATCCGGGCCCGGAATTCCTCTACACTTCGCCAACCTCTTTTATATCTCCTCGCACCAGGAGCTCTTCGTGCGTTTTCTGACCGCCCTTCTGTTTATCTGCTGCGCCGCATCGAGCTGGGCCGCGCCCGATCCTTTCAGCAAAAACGGCGTGGTCGTGCACGACGAATTTCTGCCGGTCGAGCAGGCGTATCAATTGCTGATCGACTTCAGCGGCGACCATCTGCTGGCACACTGGGATATCGCCGAGGGCTATTACCTGTATCGCCACCAACTCAGCTTCAAAACTGCAGCAGGCACGGATCTGCAGGCAGAAATTCCCGCGGGCAAAGTCAAGGAGGATGAGTATTTCGGGCGCGTCGAGGTGTACTACCACAACCTCGACATTCCCCTGCAAGGAGAGCCCCTGGGCAGCGTGCCGGCCACGCCGTTCACGCTGGTTGTCACCTCGCAGGGTTGCGCCGATGCGGGACTCTGTTATCCGCCGCGGACCGAACAATTTGCTGTCGATCCCCAGGCGCGCACCGCGACGCCGATCGCCGCGACCAGCCCCAGCAAGACACCGGTCGCCAGCAGCGCGCCAGGGCCGGCAGTGACCGCGCCGCCACTCGGTGCCAGCGGCTGGGTAACGCTGCTGCTGGGCGCCCTGCTGGGCGGCGCAATTCTGAATTTGATGCCCTGCGTATTCCCCGTGCTCAGCCTGAAAGTGTTGAGCTTCGCCAATCACAAGGAGCAATCGCAGGCGATCCACGGCCTGGTTTATACGCTCGGCGTGGTGGCAAGTTTTGTCGCCGTCGCGGCGTTATTGCTCGCCCTCAAAGCTGGCGGCAGCGCTGTGGGCTGGGGCTTTCAATTGCAGCAGCCATGGTTTGTCGGCGCCTTGGCCTATCTGTTTTTTGCGATGGGGCTGAGCCTGTCCGGCTTCTGGGAGTTGGGCGGCAGCTGGCTCAGTTTTGGCGGCACGCTGGCCTCGCGCACCGACTACAGCGGCAGTTTTTTTACCGGAGTACTCGCCACGGTTGTCGCCAGCCCGTGCACCGCACCGTTTATGGCCACCGCTTTGGGTTTCGCGATCACGCAACCGCCGGCACCGGCACTGGCGGTATTCGCGACACTGGGGTTCGGCATGGCACTGCCGGTATTGCTGCTGTGCCTGAATCCGGCGCTACTGCGGAAAATGCCGCGCCCCGGCAACTGGATGATCCGCTTCAAACAGGCCTTGGCCTTTCCGCTGTACGGCACCGCGATCTGGCTGTGCTGGATCGTCGGTCGCCAGGCGGGCTCCACGGCGATGGCGTTGGTATTGCTCGGTGCCCTGCTGCTGACACTCGCGCTGTGGCTGTGGCGATTTGCACCGCTGGCGCGAGGGGTCGCCGCCCTCTGTCTGGCGGGAGCGCTCGGATTTCTCGGCAGTTCTTGGCTGTCCGCAACGCCCATCGTGGCCGCCAGCCACGACAGGTGGACACCTTACAAAGCCGAAACCCTCGCCGAATTGCGCAAGGCCGGCACACCCGTCTTCGTCGACCTGACTGCGGACTGGTGTATCACCTGCCTGACCAATGACAAGGTCGCGCTCGGACGCGAACCCGTGCAACGCGCATTCGCTGACCACGGTGTGGCGATGCTGCGCGGCGACTGGACCCAATACGATCCGGCGATCACCGAGCTACTGGCCCAGTTCGGTCGCAACGGCGTGCCGCTCTACCTTTATTACCCCGCCGGCGGTGAAGCGGTGGTACTGCCGCAACTACTGACGCCCAGTATCGTCGTCGATGCCATCACCGCTAATAACAGCGCCAGCGACGGCAAACGCAGCTGACATTTAGGGGCCCGGACCGCCCGGTCCGAGCCAATCACGTGCAATTCCGCCAAACACGCGGGGATCGTCTGCCAACGCAATTCAGGGTGTACAGCTTCTGGCGATTCATGCACAATCGCGCCACCTCGAATTCGGCCCGCTCTACGGCCTTTCCTTCGTTTAATTTCCAGGTGCGATATGGCGTTGATTCTGGTGCTTAACGGGCCCAACCTGAACCTCCTGGGAACCCGCGAGCCCGGCATCTATGGCACCGCCAGCCTCGCCGATATCAACCGCTGGCTGGTCGACAGCGCCACGGCCAAAGGCCACACCCTGCAACATTTCCAGACCAACACCGAAGGCGAACTGATCGAGCGCGTGCATCAGGCCGGTCGCGACCATGTCGATTTCATCCTGATCAATCCCGCCGCTTTCACCCACACCAGCGTGGCGCTGCGCGATGCGCTGCTCGGCGTGAACATTCCGTTCATCGAAATCCACCTGTCGAATGTGTTCGCCCGCGAAACGTTTCGACATCACTCCTATCTCTCCGACGTCGCGGTCGGCGTTATCAGCGGCCTCGGCCCGCAGGGTTACCTGCTGGCATTGGATGCAGCGCATGCGCGCTTGCAGACCAGCTGAAGCTCCGCGGCATTCCAACCACAGCCCCCTGGCGCCTTTCGTCACAGAAAAACAGCCAAGTCAATACAGAGAGCCCCAATG
>JBEVMI010000184.1:0-9035 GCA_040508685.1 Spongiibacteraceae bacterium | reverse complement strand
AAACCGTAGAAACAGGATGTTTCTACGGAGCCTCAAGGATGAGTTCATGCGTTTTTCGCGGGGCCTGCTCTCATCGCAGCGATGCCGCAAATAGCCGCCAGTTAAAGCGAACTCACGAGCCAACCATGCGCTGCCCCTTCTGCGGATTCGAAGACACCAAAGTGATCGACTCGCGCCTCGTCGCCGATGGCGGTCAGGTGCGTCGTCGCCGCGAATGTCTGTCGTGTTCGGAACGCTACACCACGTTTGAAACCGCAGAGTTGTTACTGCCGCGTGTGATCAAAACCAACGGCTCGCGCGAGCCCTTCGACGAAGACAAATTGCGCAGCGGTATTTTGCGCGCCATCGAAAAACGTCCGGTCAGCCTGGAAATTGTCGAAGGTGAAATTGGCCATATCAAACACCGCCTGCAAGCGACCGGCGAGCGCGAATTGCCGTCGCGCGAAATTGGTGAGCTGGTGATGACGGCTTTAAAACGCCTCGATCATGTTGCCTATGTGCGTTTTGCATCGGTATACCGCGACTTCCAGGATCTCAACGAATTCCGCGCCGAAATCGACCGCCTCGTCCAAGAGCCGGAAGCGGGCGGCATAAAGGAAGCGCAAGCCGACTGATATGAACGACGCCGTCGATCGCTCGGCTTTCGATAACCAGTGCATGGCCGAAGCCCTGCAACTGGCCCGGCGCGGTTTATATACGACGGCGCCGAATCCACGCGTCGGCTGCGTGCTGGTATGCGACCGCCAGGTTATCGGTCGCGGCTGGCACGAGTGGGCAGGTCAGCCGCATGCAGAAATTCATGCGCTGCGCGATGCGGCAAAAAACGGCGGCGAAAATGCAGCGCGGGGCGCCACCGCCTATGTGACGCTCGAACCCTGCGCCCATCACGGCCGCACGCCGCCGTGTTGCGAAGCGCTGGTTGCCGCGGGGGTGGTGCGGGTCGTCGCCGCGATGCGCGATCCGAATCCGCTGGTGGCGGGTAAAGGGCTCGACCATTTGCGCGCTGCCGGCATCGCCGTCGACGTGGGTGTCATGGAAAACGAAGCGCGCGAATTGAATCGCGGATTTGTCAGCCGCATGGAACGTGGGCGCCCCTGGGTGCGCGTGAAACTGGCGATGAGCCTCGATGGTCGCACCGCGATGGCCTCGGGCGAATCGCAATGGCTGACCGGCATCGCTGCGCGCTCCGACGTGCAACGGCTGCGCGCGCGCAGCAGTGCGGTGATCAGCGGTGTCGACACCGTGCTCGCCGACAATGCGGCGCTAAGTGTGCGCGCCAGCGAACTCGGTCTGGACGATGCGGACATGATCGCCATGCGCCAGCCGCTGCGTGTGGTGCTCGATTCGCAATTGCGGCTGCGACCGCCGGCACGAATTTTCGGTGAGCCCGGATTGCTCATGATCGCCACGCTCAACGACGAGCAGAAAAAATGGGAGCAGATCGTCGATGCCGGCGCGCAGATATTGCATTTGCCCGCGGCCAGCAATCGTATCGATCTGCACGCATTGCTGAGCTGGCTCACGCAGCAGCAATGCAATGAGGTATTAGTGGAAGCAGGCCCGACCCTTGCCGGCGCATTTTTGCAGGCGGGACTGGTCGACTGGGTGACCATCTACATGGCGCCGAGCCTGCTTGGCAGCAATGCGCGGCCGCTGTTCGAGTTGCCACTGGAAAAAATGAAAGAACAAATGCGGCTGGATATTCGCGATATACGCGCGGTCGGCAACGACTGGCGTATCGATGCGGAGCCGATTTACAAAATCGCCAAATAGAAAGAACGAAATAGAGACATCGTTTAGAAAAAGGGTGTCTCGAAAAATTTGGATTTGCGCGCAAGAGCGAGGAAGTATCGCGCGCAGAACCGGAGTTGACGCATAGTCAATGAGGATTCGAGCACGGAACTGACGAAGTTATTGCGTGCAAAGACTGTTTTTGGAGGCACCCGGATGTTTACCGGCATTATTCAGGCAGTAGGGAAAGTCGTGGCGCTGCAACCGCGCGATGGCGACCTGCGCCTGCGTATTCACACCGGCAAACTCGATCTCGCCGATGTCCATCTCGGCGATTCGATCGCGACCAATGGTGTCTGTCTGACAGTGGTGGAATTGCCGGGCGACGGTTACTGGGCGGATGTCTCGCGCGAAACGCTGGCGTTCAGCACCATCGAACACTGGCGCGTCGGCACCGCCGCGAACCTGGAAAAAGCGATGTTGCCGACCTCGCGTTTTGGCGGTCACATCGTCAGCGGGCACGTCGACGGCATCGGTGAAGTGATCGCACGTCGCGAAGACGCGCGTTCGATTCGTTTCACGTTGCGTGCGCCTGACAACTTGGCGAAATATATCGCACACAAGGGTTCGATCTGCGTCGACGGGGTCAGTCTCACCGTCAATGCCGTGAACGGCACCGATTTCGAATTGAACATCGTGCCCCACACCGCGCAGGAAACGACGTTTGCCGGTTATGTGGCCGGCTCGCGTGTCAATCTCGAAGTGGATGTGATCGCGCGTTATCTCGAACGTCTGCTGCTCGGCGAAAAAGCAGCCGCAACGAATGGCGGAATCACCGCAGAATTTCTGGCGCAGCATGGTTTTCAATAAACACGGATTTTTACTAAACGCATTTTTCAGGTTTAAGGGCTAATTATGGCGCTCAACACCGTTGAGGAAATTATCCAGGACATCCGCCTTGGCAAGATGGTGGTGTTGATGGATGACGAAGATCGCGAAAACGAAGGCGATGTGATCATGGCCGCGGAGGCCGTAACCAACGAGCACATCAATTTTATGGTGCGCCACGCCCGCGGCCTGATCTGCATGCCGATGAACCGCGAGCGCAGCGATCGCCTCGGCCTGAAATTGATGGTCGAGCGCAATGGCTCCGGTTTTGGCACCAAATTCACGACTTCGATCGAGGCGGCGACCGGCGTTACCACCGGTATTTCTGCGGCGGATCGCGCGCGCACCGTACAAGTTGCTGCCGCGCGCAATGCCACCGCTGCCGACATCGTGCAGCCGGGCCACATTTTTCCGCTGATCGCCGAGCCGGGCGGCGTGCTGGTGCGCGCCGGTCACACCGAAGCGGCGTGCGATATCGCGCGCCTCGCCGGCTTCGAGGCCACGGGTGTGATCTGCGAAGTATTGAATGACGACGGCAGCATGGCGCGCCGGTCCGATCTGGAAAAATTTGCTGCCGAACACGATCTGAAAATCGGCACCATCGCCGACCTGATTCACTATCGTGTCGTCAACGAAAGTACGGTCGTAAAAGTCAGTGCGGCGCCGGTCGTCACCGATCACGGCGAATTTATGCTGCACACCTATCGCGACTGCCTCAACGACGATGTGCATTTTGCGTTAGTGAAGGGTGATATCTCGCCGGACCGACCGGTGCTGGCGCGTGTGCAG
Organism: Spongiibacteraceae bacterium; assembly: GCA_040508685.1. Lineage (GTDB taxonomy): Bacteria > Pseudomonadota > Gammaproteobacteria > Pseudomonadales > CAMLJR01 > CAMLJR01. Next base: position 5,627 of record JBEVMI010000184.1, on the reverse strand, counting down.
CTGACCGTTGCCGTGCGCGATTTGCTCGGCGTGCAGGCACCGGGCCGTAACGGCTGGAGCGTCGGGCGCTGCCTTGATCGCATCGCCACCGAAGACGCTGGCGTGCTCGTGCTGCTGGCGGGGCAGGAAACCCCTGAAGACCTGCTGGCCAGTGTCGAAATCGTGCAGGGTAAAAAGCCGGTACCGCAGGCGCCGCCGGTTGGTGACCACCGCGCCTATCTGACCATCGGCGTCGGTTCGCAAATTCTGCGCGACATCGGCGCGCGTCAACTGCGATTGATGGGCGCTCCGATCAAATACAACGCGATTTCCGGTTTCGATCTGGAAGTCGTCGAATATATTGCTTCTGAATAAAGTCCGCCGAATAGAAAGTCAGCAAAACGAAAAGCTGCTGAATAATTTCAGTAAATGAAAATTTCTGAGGAGACGCCATGAGCGCCATTAAAACCATCGAAGGGGATTTCACGTCAGGCAAAGGCAAGTTCGCCATTGTCGTGGGGCGCTGGAACAGTTTTGTCGTTGAGAGCCTGCTCAGTGCAGCAGTCGATACGCTGAAACGTCACGGTGTTGCCGAAACGCAAATCACCATCGTGCGCGCACCGGGCGCGTTTGAAATTCCGCTGGTCTGCCAGAAAATTGCCGAGCAGAAAAAGGTCGACGCGATCATCGCACTCGGTGCAGTGATTCGCGGTGGCACGCCGCATTTCGAATACGTCGCCGGCGAATGTACCAAAGGTCTGGCACAGGTGATGATGCAATACGGCGTGCCGGTTGCATTCGGCGTGCTTACGGTCGATACCATCGAGCAGGCCGTCGAGCGCGCGGGCACCAAAGCCGGCAACAAAGGCGCTGAAGCTGCCACCTCCGCGTTGGAAATGGTCAGCCTGCTGGGCCGTTTGTAAGGAAGACGAGTGTGATGAAGTTTGATGCCGGCTTACGGCGCAAGGCCCGCCATTATGCGCTGCAAGCGCTGTATCAATGGCAGATCAGCCGCAATGCGCTGAACGATATCGAGGCGCAATTTCGCACGGAATTCGATTTTTCGAAAACCGATGTCGAATATTTTCAGGCGTTACTGCACGGCGTGCCACAACATGTCGGCGAACTTGAACGCACTTTCGAGCCGCTGCTCGATCGCGCCGTGAAAGATCTCAATCCGATCGAACTGACGCTGCTGCGCATGGGCACGTTCGAACTGATTCATCGTATCGACGTACCCTTCAAAGTCGTGATCAATGAAGCGGTGGCGCTCGCCAAAAAATTCGGCGCCACCGACAGTCACAAATACATCAACGGGGTGATGGACAAGCTGGCGCAGGAGTTGCGGCAGGTCGAAGTGGCGGCCGAACGTCGGTAGGAACTGGAGCTGCCATGGCCCTCGGTGAGTTCGCGCTGATCAAGAAATTTTTCACCGATATTGGGCCGGTAGCTGGCGTGGCGCTCGGCGTCGGTGACGATTGCGCACTGCTGGATATTCCCGCCGGCCATCAGCTGGCAACGTCAGTCGATACGCTGGTTGCCGGTGTGCACTTTCCTGCAGACGGAGCGATGCACGCTGGCGGCCCCGCTCTAATTGCGCAAAAAGCCCTGCGCAGCAACCTCAGTGATCTCGCTGCCGCCGGTGCTCAGCCGCTGGCTTTCACTTTGGCGTTGACGTTGCCGCAGGCCGATGAACATTGGTTGGCGGAATTTGCGCGCGGTCTGCGCGAATGCGCTGATGAATTTGCGATTCCACTGATCGGTGGCGATACCACCCGTGGCGCGCAGCGAGTTATTACCCTTCAGGTTTTTGGTGCGGTGCCGTATGCACGCGCTCTGTTGCGTGGCGGCGCCAAGCCCGGTGATGTGATTTACAGCTCCGGAACGCTCGGCGATGCGCGCGCGGCTCTCGACGTATTGACGCTGCCGGCGCAGCACTTGAATGTCGATCAGCAATTCTGGCTGCAACGTTATTATCGGCCGTCACCGCGACTGGCTCTCGGTATCGCGCTGCGCGGTATTGCCTCGGCGGCGATCGATATTTCCGACGGCCTTGCCGCAGACCTCGGTCATATTGTGGATGGCAGCGGTGTTGGCGCCATCGTCGATGCCGGGCAACTGCCGTTGTCGCCTGCGCTGCGGACGCATGCCAATGCGCTGAATTTTGCGCTGCACGGCGGCGACGATTACGAGTTGTGTTTTACGGCGCCACGCGGGCGGCAAACGACGATTACTGAAATTTCTGCGCGGTTACAGCTGCCACTCACTGCAATCGGCGAAATCGTCGCGGAAAAATCACTGTTGTTACGCGCTGGCGACGGCTTGTTAACGCCGCTGGTGCGCGCCGGCTACCAACATTTCTAAATCATAAAAAAGGTTCGATGTCATGGCTATCGATTTTGAACAAGCGCTGCAGGCGTATTTTGGCTACATCAATGCACGCGATGTGAAAAATGTCGCTGCAATGTATGCGCCCGATGGCGAACTGATTTTGCATACCGGCCAGCACGTCACGGGCCGCGCTGCGTTGAGCGAATTTTTTCAGACGTTGTTTTTGCAATCGCCGCCGGCGCCCCGCGTGGTGAATATCGTTGGCGCTGGCCGCCAATGCGCCGCCGAATTGCGCGTGACCTTGCCTGGCAATGGCGAAACATCCGTGGCGGATTTTTTTAAATTCGATGATGACGGATTAATCACCAGCCTGACGATCTACGCGACCGAATCCGTACGGACCTAAAGATGTCGAAGCTCGACCCGCGCAATCCGATTCATTTGCTCGCCTGTGGTTTTGGCAGCGGTCTAGCGCCAAAAGCACCGGGCACCTTCGGCACGCTCGCTGCCTTTCCGTTGTGGTATCTGTTGCAGATGTTGAGCTGGCCACAGTATTGGGTGGTCGTCGTGGCAGCATTTGCGCTCGGCGTATTCGTATGCGGTCGAACCGCCGGCGATATGGGGGTGCATGATCACGGGGCATTGGTATGGGACGAATTTGTCGGGTTATGGGTCGCTCTGGCATGTGTCCCGCTAGATTGGTTCTGGATAGTGCTTGGCTTTATTTTGTTTCGTGTGTTCGATATATGGAAACCGTGGCCGATCCGCTGGTTCGATCGCAATTTAAAAGGCGGGCTCGGTGTCATGACCGACGACGTCGTTGCAGGCCTCTTGGTGTTGATAATTTTGGCACTTTTGAAAGCTATATAGCCCCGCCGTTGGTCCACATCAACGCGTTATCGCCAATGTTGTGACCTGATCATTAAAGTTGCGTTAATACGTACATCTCACTACGGCTGTAGTTTTTTCCTTTGCTAGCCTGCCTTGGTAGCCTCTCTAACAGATGAAGTATGTCGCGGCGCGGCATTGTCTGTTTTTTCGAATGCGCTGGCGAGCTTTACACGCGCTGGCTCTTTTTTATGCATATAGCACCAAAGTCAGGAAGGGACTAACTCATGGGCATCTTCGGCTTATCCAAATGTGAAAGATCAACATCCGAGCTGGCCGCAGCCATTGATGAAATGGCACAGCAGCACCAAGCCGGAGCGATCGATTTCCGTATCGATGCCAATCGTTTCGAAGGCGAGCACGCGCATATCGCGCGCGCGGTCAACGATCTGGTCAAGGCGCATATCGACGTCAAAATGCAGGTGGTCGATGTCGCGACGCGCTATGCGAGATTCGATTTCAGTGTCGACATGCCGCGACTGCCGGGATTGAAAGCGAAAATCACCGATGCGATGGACGGCGTGCGCGATCAGGCACGTGCCAGCCTGACTACCCAGGAAGCGCTGCGCGTGACGGCGACCAATGTGATGATCGCCGATGCCAATAACGATATTTGTTACGTCAACGATTCACTGTCGACGATGCTCAATACGGTAGAAAGCGATATTCGCAAAGATCTGCCGAACTTCAATGCGCGCGGTGTAATCGGCACCAATATCGATAGCTTTCATAAAAATCCATCACACCAGCGCAATATGCTGGCGCATTTGAAAAGTACGCACGTCGCGCAAATCGAAATTGGCGGGCGCACGTTTACGCTGATCGTCAATCCCATCATTGATCGCAATAATGTGCGTATGGGTACGGTCGTCGAATGGAAGGATCAGACGGCGAAATTGCAGGCGCGCGAGCGGGAGCTGGCCGCTGCGGCGGAAAATACCCGCATCCGCAATGCGCTCGACAATTGCTCGACCAATGTGATGATCGCCGATAACGACGGTACCATCGTCTATTTGAATCACTCCATTGGCATCATGTTGCAAAATGCGGAAAGCGATCTGCGCAAACAATTGCCGCAATTCGATGCGCGTAAGTTGATGGGCGCCAATTTCGACATGTTTCATCGCAACCCGGGTCACCAACGCAACTTGTTGGGTAATTTGCGTAGCACTTATCAGACGCAGATATCTGTTGGCGGCCGCACTTTTGGGCTGACCGCCAGCCCTATTCTCGACGACAAAGGCGTTCGTGTCGGCTCTGTCGCAGAGTGGAAAGATCGGACCGAAGAAGTGCTGGTTGAAAGCGACGTCAGCGCCATTGTGTCAGCGGCGGGCGAGGGTGACTTCAGCAAACGTATCGATATTCATGGCAAGGCAGGCTTTTTCAAAACCCTCGGCGATGGCATCAACCACTTGCTTTCGACCAGTTCGGTGGCGCTGGAAGATGTCGAGCGTGTTCTGGCAGCCCTAGCGCGCGGCGATCTGACTGAAAATATCAAGGCGGAATACAGCGGTATTTTCGGCAAACTCAAACAAAGTTGTAACGGTACCGTCGATCGCCTGGGTCAGACCATCAGCGAAATCAATGCGGCCACCGATGGCGTGGTGAGCTCGGCGACGCAGGTCAATGCCACCGCGCAATCATTGTCGCAATCCTCCACGGAGCAGGCGGCGAGCGTGGAGCAGTCGAGTGCGTCGATGGAGCAGATGGTGGCTTCGATTCGTCAGAATAGCGATAACGCAAAAATGACGGAAACCATGGCGATAAAAGCCTCGAAAGAAGCTGGCGAAGGTGGTGACGCGGTGAAACAAACCGTGGCGGCAATGAAGCAGATTGCCAACCGCATCGGCATCATCGATGACATCGCTTATCAAACCAATTTGCTGGCATTGAATGCAGCGATCGAGGCGGCGCGTGCGGGCGAACACGGTAAAGGTTTTGCGGTAGTGGCGGCGGAAGTGCGCAAGTTGGCGGAACGCGCGCAACTGGCTGCGAAGGAAATCGGCGAGGTCGCACAGACCAGCGTGACGCTCGCCGAACACGCGGGCAAATTGCTCGACGATATCGTGCCCGCTATTCAGCGCACGTCGGATCTGGTGCAGGAAATTTCCGCAGCTTCCAGCGAGCAGAGCAGCGGCGCGGGACAGATTGGCACCGCGCTCAATCAGCTCAATCAAACCACGCAGCAGAATGCGTCCGCTTCCGAGGAGTTATCGTCGACCGCCAACGAGATGAGTGCGCAGGCGCAGCAGCTGCGGCAGATCATGTCATATTTCAAAATCGAGGATGTTGCGCCGATGCGCAGCCATGTGCCGCATCAGTCGGCACCGGTACCGCGGCCGCGCGGCAATGTGATCGGCATGGATGAATCGCAGTTCAAACGTTTCTGATTCATCGGTCTTTCCTGTTGATAACCAGGCCGCTCACTG
>JBEVMI010000168.1:0-4175 GCA_040508685.1 Spongiibacteraceae bacterium | reverse complement strand
AGTAATCGAGCATCGCGCGCAGGCCGTCGCTGTTGCCGTGCGGATTTAAAAATTGCAGTTTGCCGGTATCGACCTGATGCAGCTGTGCCATCACGCGCACTGCATCGCGCCACATGCTCGCGCGCTCCGTCTCATCAAGTTCGGTCAACCAGCCGGAGTGATGAAACGGCGGATCATCGGCAGGTACACGGCCCTCGATTTTTTTCATCAGAAAAAACGGCGCACCGAGCACAGCGGTATCGGCTTCGAAACCCATCACATGCGGCACCGGAATGTGCGGCTCGTCGGCCAGCGCGGCATACATCAGATATTGGCGCTCCGCTGTCGTGCCTGGAAATAACGGCTCGGGTGTTTCGATACGGACGACATACGAAGCCTTCTGCGTTTTTCCCGTCTGTTGCCACTGCACATCCAGCATCACCGTTTCATTGGCGAGGCCGCTGCCCGAAGGCAGCTTCAATTCGACAACGCGCAAATCCTCCGCACCCGCGATGCGCCCTTGCAGCCACTGCTGCAATGCGGCGCGTATATCGTCGAGATTGCGTGCCTGCTGTTTGGTCGGCAGACCAAGGCTTTTTTCGTCATGTTTGTCGTTGCTGGCAGCGGTCATGATGCGGTCCTTTCCAAAACAAACTGCATGGCCGTTTTATTTATTGGCAATTTATCGACGATGCTAATTTTTTTACTGTGCAATGGCGCGGCGACAGCGGCGCGCTCGGCGCTGCGGAAAATCCGTAACCCGGAATTCCCGGCACGATTACGGTGAACGCGTCTTCGACATGACCACCGAAACGTTCGGGATGTGCCAGCGGTTCAACCAATTCGATCAGCTCGATAATCGAGCCAGGCCAACCGTGCGTCAGAATAATCGGCAGCGGCTCCGCACCGTTTTCGGCACGCGAACCGCGCTCGACCAACACATGCACAGACAGACGCTCCGCGCCGAGCGGCACACGATATTTTTCGAACTGATTCAGCCGCCGCTCCCACACACGCCAGTAGTAATGATCGCGCCAACGTGCGACAACCTTCTTCATGTAATCGACGCTGGTGCCGTGCGCCCGCGCCGCACCGCGCGGCGCGGATTTTGGCCAGCAGGTGCGTGTCAGGCGTTCGTGCAAATCGGCAAGCACCTCCTCATCGATGGCTATCTGAAAAGTGTCGGCTGGTCGCGCATCGATCACTGCACCTGCCGTGGAGCCGTCGCCGCAAATAACGTCATCGCTATCTTGCTGGCGTCCATCGCATCCGATATCGGCATCGCCTCGGTACCAGCCCGCGTATTGATCTCGGCCATCACCGCATCGGCGTTATCCGCTTCGATTTCATAAATCGCGACATAACGATGCGCGTGCGTGCCGTTATCGTCGGCAACGCGAAAGCGTTGCGCCGCCACCACGCCCGGTATCTTGAGCAGATCTGGTAGATGGCGCTTTTCGTACCACTCGTTATATTCGTCTTCACGACCCGATTGCGGGTTGGAAAACACCAGAAATTTGTACGTAGACATGTATTCAACCCCTCTGCCGTTCTATCGCAAGCCAAGCGTTAATCGCAGACCTGTTGTTTACCGGGTTTACTCACAGGTGCAGGGCTAACGTTTGCGCCTATTAATCCCAGCGCATTTATTTGCGCTGTCGTTTTAGCCAACGCAGCGATATTTCGTTTTGTAAACGGGCCGCGGCTTCAGCCGCCACTGCATCGCCCCGCTCCATGGCCGCCGCTTCGGCTGCGGTCGCCTCGGCGTGTTCACACAGCCGCTCCGGCGTAAATACGAGTGCGTCGGAACGATTGCCAAACATGCGCACCACATTCATCACCAGCTCCAGCACTTTGTTGTTGGACAGTTCCGCCAGCAGCAGGTGATAACCGTTGACCGCCCGAGTTGCTTCGCGGCGATCCGCGCCAACCAGCAGATCGCGGTGTCGTTCCAGGTATTCGCGCGGTGCAGTGCGAATTTTTTTATCGCGACTGGCGCTGATCTGTCGCACCGCCTCGACCCGCAGCGCCATCGCCGTATGCAATACATCCTCGATTGGCGTGCGCTGAAAAATCAAGTACACAGCGGCCATGTGCGCGACGCCGTTAGCGCTCGGTCGGCGCGTAAAAAAACCACCGCCGACGCCGCGCCGGATCGTGACCAGCTCTTCGTGCTCAAGCAATTTCATCGCCTGCCGAAAAGTTGCGCGGCTGACGCCAAAACGCTGCATCAATTCGTCTTCCGAACCGAGAAAGACACCCGGTTCGGCACGCTGCAGAAATTCCTCACGCAGCAGACGCGCGGTGGTCTCGACAGCGGAACCGATTTCCAGTTCCGCGCCCTCGCTCAGCAGCCCTTTCTGTTTATTCATCGTCTTCGCTACTCAATGTTATTCAATTGCACAGCCATTCATCACGTGCGAACAAACTACCTATTCACGCAGCTATTCACGGACTAACAACATACAGCCCGCCAGTGGACCACCAGCGGTCGACAATGCGGCGACCTGCGGATTACCTTTCACCTGGCGTGCGTCGCCGCGATTCCATAATTGCGTGCAGGCTTCGTGGACCTGACCATAAGCGTGCATGCGCCCGGCGGACAACGCGCCGCCATTGGTGTTGATTGGCAGTTCGCCGTCGAGCGCGATGCGGCGGCCGTTGTCTTCGAGAAAATCGCCGGCTTCATAACGTTTGCAAAAGCCGAAGTTTTCCAGCCAGTTAATGGTGTGAAAACTGAAGCCATCATAGAGTTCGGCGACATCGACATCCTTCGGCTTGAGATCGGTGCGCGACCACATCATCTCGGCGACTTTCGGCTGCGCCTGGGTCGGCAGTGCATCGAGCTGCGTCCACGAATTGCGGTATTGCATCGACGAACCAATCGCTTCGATGCGCGTCACCGGGTTGCGCATTTCGCGCGCGGCGTCGATATGCGAAATGATGATGGCGGTGGAACCGTCGATCGGCACGTCGCAATCGAAAATGCGCAGCGGCGTGGCGATGATCGGCGCGGCAAAATAATCGTCGAGCGTGATGAGTTTGCGGTACACCGCTTTGGGATTGATGGCGGCGTTGCGGCGACCATTGATGGCGACCTGCGCGATCTGTTCGGGTTTGATGCCGGATTCGTACACGTAACGCTGAAAATACAGCGCCTGTTGCGTCGCCGCGGAATAAACGTGATACGGCGAAAACCACGAGAACGGACCGGAGTCGCGTTGGTTCGCCGTCATTAACGCATTCGCATACGCGCTTTTGCGCGCGGTGGCTTCGTACATTATGCGGTACACCAGCACGTGTTTTGCGAGCCCCGCTGCGATTGCACCAATCGCATTGAAGATTGCCGCGAATTGGCCGGGGCCTTCCGGCCCGCCGTCATACCAGTTGACCTGCAACCGCAGCGCATCCTGAATATGCGGAATGCCGACCGGCGAAAAACCGCTCTGGTTGTAATCGGCGCCGGGCCAGGTGGCGATGCCGTCGATATCGCTGCGCTGCAGACCCGCATCGGCGATGGCTTCAACACAGGCATCGACGGTCAATTCCAATGCGGACTTGCTCGAACCACGCGAAATTTCGGATTGGCCGATACCGGTGATCGCGGTGTTTTTTTCGAAATATTTTTGATTGCTGCCCATTATTTTTTATCCGCCGAATCGTTGGCTACGGGTTCAAACAGCGGGACCCACAAATCCTCGTTCTGCTCGAAACGCACTTGCACCGGCATGCCGATGTTTACCGAATCGACTGGGCAATTGACGATATTGGTGACCAAGCGCACATCTTCCTGCTCGGCAATCGATACCAACGCCAATACATAAGGCACCGGCAAATTCGGCAGCCACTGCTTGTGATTGACGGTGAAGCTGGTGACCACCCCGCGCCCTGATACCGGCTCCGGCTCGACCTTGCGACTCTCGCACTGGGGACAGAAACGCACCGGAGGATGCACGTAATAACTGCAATCCTGGCAGCGGTAAATCAGCAGCTCACCACGCTCCCCACCGGTCCAGAAAGCGCGACTGTCATAGTTGAGCGCCGGTAGTGGCCGCGCGGGTGCGTTATCGGTCGTCGTCATGAGCGATTCCTTTAAAAAATAATTTCAATTTTTTATGAAACGTATCGGCACACCTGCTCCGTTTATTTCAGCGTGCCTTTTATTTCAACGCACCTGGAACGCCAGAGCGTTCGGT
>JBEVMI010000156.1:0-4519 GCA_040508685.1 Spongiibacteraceae bacterium | reverse complement strand
TCTTGGGCCGTTTCGGGGCCGATGTCGGCATCGGCAGCGCCGTCGAATTTGCAGGTCAGGCCGTACGCAGTCTCTCCATGGAAGGTCGGCTCACCCTGTGCAATATGGGCGTGGAGGCAGGCGGTCGTGCATCTATGGTGGCACCCGACGAAACGACGTTCAGCTGGCTGAAGGGTCGTACTTTTGCCCCGCAGGGCGAGCTTTGGGATGAGGCTACCGCCTATTGGCGCACGCTCGGCTCAGATCCCGGCGCGGTGTTCGATCGCGACCTGCTACTTGATGTTACCGGCCTCTCCCCCCAAGTGACCTGGGGCACATCGCCGGACGAAGTTGCCGGCATCGATGCATGTGTACCCAATCCTGATGACGCGCCAAATGCGGCTAAAGCCGCTGGCTGGCGCCATTCCCTCGACTATATGGGTCTAAAAGCCGGTACCGCGTTGCGCGATGTGGCGATCCAGCGTGTGTTCATTGGATCGTGCACCAACTCGCGTATTGAAGATTTACGCGCCGCTGCCGCCGTAGTCGGCAAACGCCGCGTGGCCGATGGCGTGCACGCGATGGTTGTGCCTGGATCGGGATTGGTGCGAGCGCAAGCTGAACGCGAAGGGCTCGCCGATATTTTCATTAATGCGGGCTTCGAGTGGCGTCTGCCGGGTTGCTCGATGTGTTTTGGCGGCCCCTACGACAGGGTCGCGCCCGGTGATCGCTGCGCGTCGACATCCAATCGCAATTTCGAAAATCGCCAGGGTAATGGTGCGCGCACACATCTGCTCAGTCCCGCCATGGCGGCTGCGGCAGCTATCACCGGGCGCCTGACTGATTTTCGGGAGCTTGTTTAATCATGGCGATGCAATCCTTTTCCCAATTGACGGCAATTTGCGCGTCGCTGCCCAACGAAAACGTCAACACCGACGATATCTGGCCGGCTCCGGCTGCAGTGCCCCTGCTGAGCATGAAAGATATGTCGCTGGCAGAGCGCATGCTGGAACCCAACATGGCGTTAACGGCTTTCGCTGCATGGCGCTGGAATGACGATGGCTCTCCACGCCCGGAGTTCGTGCTCAACCAAGCCCCTTACGACCACGCTCAAATTCTGGTGGCCGGCGCCAATTTTGGCTGCGGCTCATCGCGCGAGCACGCGGTGTGGTCCCTGATGGCTGCGGGCATTCGCTGCATCATCGCGCCGAGTTTTGGCGACATTTTCTATAACAATTGTTTCAAGAATGGCTTGCTCGCCGTGCGTCTTGACCCCGCCGACATCGCGCCATTACGCGCTGTTGCAGAGAGCGACGACCCGCAACTCACCATCGATCTCGAACAGCAAACCATCATCGCGCCAGCCGGCCATCGGCAGGCGTTTGCGGTCGACGCCTACAAACGTCATTGCCTGCTCAACGGTCTCGACGAGATCGGCGCGACGCTGGAAAAGCTTCCTCTCATAGAGCGTTTCGAAGCGAGTTACTTTCAGCGGCGGCGATGGTTGGCCAGCTAATCGCGTCATTTGCGTAAATATAAAATCGGCAGCAGCACTGCCACACAGCTAACGATAAAGGTGAATTATGGGTGAGCACGTTGATTTGATTATCCGCAATGGCACCGTCGTCGACGGTACCGGCAGCGAACCGTTCGTGGCGGATGTTGCGATCAAGGACGGCCACATCACTGCTGTCGGCAAAATTACTGCGATCGCCGCCGAAGAAATCGACGCTACGGGTCTCCTCGTCACACCCGGCTTCGTCGACGTACACACGCATTACGACGGCCATGTGACATGGGAGAGCCGCATCCAGCCTTCCTCCGATCATGGCGTCACCACTATCGTTACCGGCAATTGCGGCGTCGGTTTTGCGCCATGCCGAAAAGAAGATCGTGACGATTTGGTCGCGCTGATGGCCGGCGTCGAGGATATTCCCGAAGTGGTAATGGCAGAAGGTCTGCCGTGGAACTGGGAAAGTTTCCCTGAGTATCTCAATGCGGTTGCAGAACGTCCGCACGATGTCAACGTCGCAGTGATGGTGCCGCATTCGGCATTGCGTGTCTTCGTGATGGGCCAACGCGCCATGGCCCGTGAAAGTGCCAGCGCCGCCGACATCGAACAGATGCAACAGCTGGTCGAGGAGGCGATCGGCGCGGGCGCCATTGGTTTTGCGACCTCGCGTGCAATCCAGCAAAAAAGTATTCGCGGCGAACCGATCCCTACCGTGCGCGCGGCCGAGGAGGAATTGCTCGGTATTCTCTCCGGCATGCAGAAAGCGGGCAGTGGCGTATTCCAGGCGTTGTCCGACTTCGAATTGTTTCAGGACGTCGAAGGCGAGTTCGCCATGTTCCGACGCCTGGTAGCCGCGACTGGGCGGCCGATGTCATTCACGCTCAATCAGAAACACAGCGATCCTGACGGCTGGCGCAAGCTGCTTAATCTGACCGAGCAGGCCAGCGATGCCGGCCTGCCCATTCGCGCACAGGTTCTGGGCCGGCCGTCGGGCCTGTTGTTGGGCCACGACCTCACGATGAGCCCGTTCAGCGGCTGCCCTACTTATGCGGCTCTGGCCGATAAGCCCTTTGCCGATCGCATCGCCGAGTTGCGCAAGGCGGATGTGCGCGCGCGCATTCTCGATGAAGCGAAATCCGGGGGGAATACAGGATCGTTCGGTCACAAATTCAATTATCAGTACGTCTACGAGCTGAGCGATCCACCGAATTACGAACCGGAGACAGAACAGAGCCTCGCCGCCAAAGCACAGCGTTTCGGCACAACGCCAGAAGAGCTCGCCTACGACATTCTGATGACCGATGCCGGGCGCCGTATATTGCTGGAAACCTCCCAAAACTATGCATCGGGCTCGCTCGAACCTTCGCTGGAAATGATGCAGCACAAGGACACCATTCTCGGCCTCGGCGACGGCGGTGCACATTGCGGGCTGGTCTGCGATGCCAGCTATCCAACCACCATGTTGTCGTACTGGACTCGTGACCGCGTACGCGGCACACGTCTCGATTTACCGACCGCAGTGAAAGCGCTGGCCGCTGATACCGCCGCCGCCATGGGCCTTCACGATCGCGGTGTCGTCGCCCCCGGCTACAAAGCCGATCTCAACGTCATCGACTACAACCGCCTGCGCCTGCGCATGCCTGAAGTCGTTCGCGATTTGCCCAGCGGGGGCCGCCGTATCGTGCAGCGCGCGGTCGGCTACGTCGCCACCGTCGTCAACGGCGTTATCACTTATCGCAACGGGCAGGCCACGGGGGCGTTGCCGGGACAACTGGTACGCGGCGCGCAAACAGCGCCGGTAGCCGAAGGGGTCGCGGCATGATTCGGGAAAAGCTGATCGGGGCCTGACGTCTGGTTTCCTGGTTTATCGGGGAGCACCTCGAGCTCAGTACCGCACCACAAATCTTCGATGGCATCGAGAGATCAACACATCTGCTTTGGCGACATGCATAGCGATGTGGAGGAAGGGAAGCAAAAAACTAAGGAACCGTACCGCAAGGCAAACAATAACGTCACATAAATAGACTTGACCTTAGAGGATAAAAAAAAATGGCATCAGTATTTCGAGTGTCGCCGTTAGTCATCGCGATGACAGCAGCAATGGCAGGGGGAGGCGTCGTCAGCAGTACGGCTCTCGCGCAATCCGAAGGTGGCTTTCGCGGAGGCCTTGAGGAAGTGGTCGTTACCGCGCGTAAACGCGAGGAAACCCTGCAAAGCGTCCCGATTGCCGTTACCGCGGTAACAGCCGAGTCGATCCAGAATCAATCCATCCAGGACCTGCGCCAGATTCAATATTCGACGCCAGGCCTGACCATGAACCCGCCCAACTCCGACCGCAGCAACAGTGCGCCGCAAATCCGCGGACAATCGATCAGCGATACCGTTTTAACCGTCGATCCGGCAGTAGGCATTTATATCGACGGCGTCAACATCGCCAAAACCAACGGCGGTGAATTGTCGAGCCTGCTCGATGTGGAGCGTATCGAAGTGCTGAAGGGCCCGCAGGGCACACTGTTCGGTCGCAACACCACCGGTGGTGCCATCAGCGTATCGTTCAAACAACCCACCGGCGAATTCGAAGGTGAAGTGATCGGCCGCACCGACAATTGGGGGCGCAAGGGCGGAGCACTCGTGCTGAACCTGCCGATTACCGGGCCCGATCTGGCCCTGCGTATTGCCGGCCAGTACGACAATCGCGAAGGCTTTGGCGAAAATGTTGCCAATGGCGACGATATCAGTGGCGATATGGACAGCGGCAATGTGCGTACCGCGTTGTTATGGCGTCCCACAGAAACTGTCGAGCTGACTCTCCGCGCGGACTACACACATTCGAATCAGGAAGGTCCGGCCTATAAACTCGGTGGCCTCGTCCCCAGCTCGCTGGGCGTACAGAATATCGGTATGCAACGCGGCCTCACGGCGGCGCAGGCAGCTACTGCTACCGAACGCGCCAATTCCGTTGCATTGGCGATGGGCGAAATCAACTCGCTCGATTTCCAGGATGTCCTGCAAAACTTTGGCTCGAAG
>JBEVMI010000129.1:0-5946 GCA_040508685.1 Spongiibacteraceae bacterium | reverse complement strand
AGTATATCGATTACTGCGCCCCCGGACCGGAGGTGGTTGGCGGATTCAGGAGGTAACGCAGAGTCAGGCGATAGCGGCGACCTCTGCCAGCGCGTTGTCCGCTTTGACGGCCGGACTGCGGATCAGGTGATCGAATGCTCCGAGCGCGGCCTTTGCACCTTCGCCCATCGCGATTACGATCTGCTTGAACGGCACGGTGGTGACATCGCCGGCGGCGAATACACCCGGCACCGAGGTCTGGCCGCGCGCATCGATTTCAATTTCGCCGCGCGGGCTCAGCGCCACGCTACCCTTGAGCCAGTCCGTGTTGGGCAGCAGGCCGATCTGCACAAAAATACCCGCGAGTTCGATGTGGTGCTCAGTGCCGCCGCTGCGATCCATACTGTTCCTGTCAATGTACGTCAGCCCGTTCACTTTTTTGCCGTCGCCGGTGACTTCAGTCGACAGCGCCGATGTAATCACGGTGACATTCGGCAGGCTGAACAACTTGCGTTGCAGCACCGCATCGGCGCGCAATTTCACATCGAATTCGAGCAGCGTGACATGGCTGACGATACCGGCGAGATCGATCGCTGCCTCGACCCCGGAATTGCCACCGCCAATGACCGCCACCGCTTTGCCTTTAAACAAGGGACCGTCGCAGTGCGGGCAATAAGCGACACCGCGGCCGCGGTATTCGCGTTCACCCGGCACGTTCATTTCGCGCCAGCGCGCGCCGGTGGCGATCACGACGGATTTGCTGCGCAAGACGGCTCCGCTTTCCAGTTCGATCTCGATCAAACCGCTCGCCGATTCGGCAGCGGGCACCAGTTTCTGTGCGCGCTGCAGATTCATGATGTCGACGTCGTAACTTTTGACATGCTGTTCCAGCGCCATTGCCAGCTTCGGGCCTTCGGTTTCCTGCACTGAAATAAAGTTTTCGATCGCCATTGTATCCAGCACATGACCGCCGAAACGTTCGGCGACGACACCGGTGTTAATACCTTTGCGTGCGCTGTAAATTGCCGCTGCTGCACCGGCTGGACCACCGCCGACAATCAGCGAATCGAAAACTTCCTTTTCACTGAGTTGCTGCGTTGCGCGGGCGGCTGCACCGGTGTCGAGTTTGGCGAGAATTTCCTCGATGCTCATGCGGCCCTGACCGAACAGTTCGCCATTCAGATACACCGATGGCACCGACAGAATCTGGCGGGCTTCGACTTCTTTCTGGAACAGCGCACCATCGATCATCGTGTGCGAAATATTCGGATTGATGATCGCCATCAGATTTAATGCCTGCACCACGTCAGGACAGTTCTGGCAGCTCAGCGAGATAAACGTCTCGAACGTGTACGTGCCCGCCCCTTTATTCGCAGGGAGATTGCGAATCTGTTCGATGACTTGCGCATCGACTTTTGCGGGATAACCGCTGGTCTGCAACAAAGCCAGCACCAGCGACGTAAATTCGTGGCCGAGCGGAATGCCCGCGAATTGGACGCCGCTGCTTTCACCGACGCGCGTCACGCGGAACGAAGGTTTGCGTTCGGCACTGTCGTCGCGGCGCAGCGTGATTAGATTCGACAGACTCGCAATATCGTCAAGCAGCGCCAACAACTCGGTTGATTTGGCGTCCGCCGATTCGTTCACCGCGGCAAGGATTTCGATGGGCGCCGCCAGCTTTTCCAGGTAACCCTTCAATTGATTTCTGAGATTGGTATCCAGCATGACGGCACCCGATAAATGAATTCGTTTTAAAACTCTCTCCGCATTACGAAGAGAGTTTTTCTTTCTTTAGATTTTTCCGACCAGATCCAGCGACGGCGCCAGCGTGGCTTCGCCTTCCTGCCATTTGGCCGGACACACTTCGCCCGGATGCGCGGCGACGTACTGGGCAGCTTTCACTTTGCGCAGCAATTCCCGCGCATCGCGACCGATGCCGCTGGCGTTGACTTCGACGATCTGGATCTTGCCATCGGGATCGATCACGAACGTGCCGCGATCGGCCAGGCCTTCGGCTTCGATCAGCACGTCGAAGTTTTTCGACAGCACCCAGGTCGGGTCGCCGATCAGCGGGTACTGCACCTTGGCGATGGTGTCGGAGGTGTCGTGCCACGCCTTGTGCGTGAAATGGGTATCGGTAGACACGCCGTAAATTTCGACGCCCAGCTTCTTGAATTCCGCGTAGTGGTCGGCGAGGTCACCCAGTTCGGTCGGGCACACAAACGTGAAGTCGGCCGGGTAGAAAAATACGACAGACCATTTGCCTTTCAGGTCGGCGTCCGACACGTCGACGAACTGGCCGTTGTGATAGGCGGTGGCCTTGAACGGCTTGATGGTGGTATCGATCAAAGACATGGTGATGCTCCTGTTAATGGTTTACTTGGTTAAGTCCGGTTTTTTCAAACCGCAGAAAGTGGCGACGGACCCAGATTATGAAATGGAGGTTGATAGATCTAATTAGACTTAACTCTGGGGTCGATAGAGCTAGCCAATGAATCCGCCGATTAGGATGACGATTTGGCTATGATCAGAACTTGTAGCGCACGTTGCCGCTCCAGGTACGGCGTTCGCCGTAACCGCAGTCCGCGCCTTCGTAACGGCACCAGGAAACATACACCTCGTCGCCAAGATTTTTGCCGTCGAGGCTGAAATCCCAGTTGCCGAAGGCATAACCGAGCATCGCATCGTACTGCGTGACGGAGTCGATGACCGGGCTGCCGCCATAGCCGACAGTGTCGCCGGTATAGCGCAGGCCGAGTCCGAAACGGAAACCGTTCGCCAGCTCGTATTTGGTCCATACCGAGCCGAATTTCTCCGCCACTGCCGACAGGCGCTCGTCGATGCTTTCGTCGCGTGCGTCGAGATCGGTGTAGTTCGCCACCACCTCGACAGGCCCCCAGCTTTTTTTCACCTCCAGCTCCCAGCCCTCGACCGTGGCGCCGGTCTGCGATGCGCCGCCGGGCGTCAGCCCGTCACCGACATGATTTTCCTGTTCGATGTCGAACCAGGCGAACGCAATGGACAGATCCTGTGCCGGCGCCAGGTATTTGAGGCCGGCTTCATTTTGTTTGCCGGTAGTTGGATCCAGGGTCTTGCCACTACCCGGACCCCCGCTGGTGTCGGCGCCGAGATTCGGAACGAAGGCTTCGGCATAGCTGATGTAGGGCGAAATGCCGTTGTCGAACTTGTACATCAGCCCGATGCGCCCCGTGGTTTCCTTGTCATGCGCTGTCGTATTGGCGCCAACCACCGCCAGTGTCGTGCTCTTGGAGTCGTCGTAGCGCAACGCGGCGGAAATAATAAAACGATCCATTTCGATATGATCCATGACGTACAGACCGGTCTGCCGGATGCGGTTGTCGTTGGCGTCGCCAGTCACCAGGAGTGCGGCCTGCAAGTTGTCGTAGACGGGATCGTAGAGATTGATCGGGCCGCCATCACCGTAGCCAACATTGTCGGTTTCCCACAGCGCGTCCTGATAGTCGACGCCGATGGCGAGCGTGTGGCGGGTGGGGCCGAATTCGAAGTGGCCGGCGGTACGCAGGTCGAAGCTATCGATGTTGGTTTCCGTATCTGCGGAATAAATGGTGCGGCCGATATTACCGGCATCGTCCGGCAGGCCCGGAATGACGGCCCAATGCTCGCGCACTTCCACCGACGATTCGGTGTGGCGCGCTGTCAGCGATGCTTTCCACTGTTCGCTGAGAGCCTGATCGACGAACAGCGTGACGTCGGTGCGCTCGGTGTCGTAACGATCCCAGCCGGGTTCGCCGACGAAGGTGTCGGTGTCGAGACGCCCGCGCGGCGCCGGATCGATGGTGCCCTTCGATGGCAGGAATTGCGCGGAAACCTGTCCCTCATCCTCTTGCCGGTTGACCAGCAGCGTCAGCGTCGTGCCTTCCTGCGGTTTCCAGGTCAGCGAGGGCGCGATCACATAACCATCGTCATTGACGTGATCGACCTGGGTGTCGGAGTCGCGCGTCAGCGCGACCGCTCGGTACAGCCATGTGCCGTCTGCAGTGAGTGGGCCGGTGACATCTCCGGCAATTTGCCTGCGATCGAACGAGCCGACCTGCGCCCAGACCTCACCCTGACGTTGCGCCTGCGGCAGCTTCGACACGGCATTGACGATGCCACCCAGCTCCGATTGCCCGTAGAGCGTGGACGACGGGCCCTTCAGCACTTCGAGGCGCTCCAGCGCGTAGGCATTGGTGCGGGCGCTGTTGTAGTAGCCGTAAATCGTGCGCAGGCCATCCTGATAAAAAGACGCATCGAGTCCGCGCACCACGGCCCAATCGCCGCGGGTGTCGAAGCCGTAATTTCCGGATTGCACACCCGCGGTGTACAGCAGTGCATCCTGGATATTCTTGGCGCCGGTGTCGGCGATGAATGATTTATCGATCACGGCGATCGAGGCTGGCGTGTCCTGCACGCTGATGCCGAGTTTGCCGGTGCTGGCCGGCTTGCCCTGGTTGATCAGTGTGCTTTCGACAACATCCTTTTCCACGACCTTGACGGTCGAAAGCACGGCGTCGTCGCCACTCGCGGCGTGTGTCAGTGCCGGCGAAAAAAATGTGCTGGTCAATAGCGCGCCCTGTATCGCGCTGAATAATTTCCTGTGTTGCATGCCAATCCCCTTGGTTAACGATGAAAAAATTGGCTGGCTGACCCGGGGGGATGGCTGGCTAGTTGAGAAAACAAACTGAGTCACCGGAAAAATTTTTAGCGTTACGCCACGAAAAAGCGCCGATCGCAACGCGGTCGGCTGGCATGCCCGAAGGAGGGAAGGCGGAAGTCGCACCCGGCAAATACGCAAATGATAATTATTTACACTTGTGGCGGCAAACGTTTACTTCTTTTCTGGCCGGATCAGAGTGTTGTTGACAAGTGAGAGTGATTCTCATTTAATGCGTGCTGTTCGCGCCGGGCAGCCATCCATCAGGAACGAAAGACAGCCAGATCTCCGCGCTTTTTGCCTTTTGTTCTGGGGATTTAGATGGCTGTTTTCATTGCCGGGAAGGCGGTATTTCGCCTGGCCGCGTATTCAATCTGCACTTCGGCGTTTCTCGCCACCGCGGCATTCGCCGCCGACGAAATTCAGCTCAAGACCGTAAAAGTCCAGGGCGCCACCGACGGTGGGGCCGATCAGGGCTACCGCAGCGAAACCGTCTCTGCTGTTGGTCCATGGCAGGGGCGCAGCCTGCAGGACACGCCTTACGCCCTCAATGTGTATTCCGCGGAGTTGATCGAGAACCTGCAGGCGACCACCCCGGACCAGGTCTTTCGCATCAACCCCACCACGCAGATGGTGCGTGCCCAGCACGAGAACAATCAGCCGCGCATCATGATTCGTGGCTTCTTCGTGCAGAAATCCTTTCGCGACGGCGTTCCAGACGATCAATACAACCACACCGCCACGATGGAAGACGCCGAGAGCATCGAAATCCTGAATGGCCTCTCCGGTTTTCTGTACGGCGCGAACAATGTGGGTGGGGTCGTCAACTACGTCACCAAGCGCTCGACGGAAGAGCGCCTGAACAAGGTCGCGGTGAGCAACCTCGGTAATGAAAGCTGGAATGTACACGGCGATTTCGGCGGCAAATTCGATAGCGAAGGTCGCTTCGGTTATCGAGTGAATCTGGTCGAACAGGGCGGAGATACCGCCATCAAAGGTCAGGAAATCGAAAAGACGTTCTACAGCGCTGCGCTGGATGGTTACCTGCTCGAGAACCTGTGGCTGCAGGTTCATGGGATGCAATACAACTACGACGTGAATGGCTCGCAGACGTACTGGTATTTCGGGTCGGGTGTGAAGCGACCGTCGGCCAGCAAAATCGATAACGATGTGTCGTGGGGGCAGCCGTGGACCAATCGCTGGTACGACTACAACCGCTATGGCGTCAAACTAAAATGGGACGTCAGCGAAAACATCGGCATTCGCGCGTCGTACATCGATCACCGCGGCGA
>JBEVMI010000105.1:0-10199 GCA_040508685.1 Spongiibacteraceae bacterium | reverse complement strand
TGCCCCTGTATGCCGGGCAATATGTGCGGATCGAAAGCGAACCGCCGGTCGACGGGTTTATCGAGGGTGTTGGTGTTGAAGGTATCCAAGGCATCGAAGGTAGCGCGGCGCGCGCGCGCGAAATCACCGCATTTGTCGATAGTGCACAGACACTAAAACCGGGCGCGCGGATTTTCGTGCATTACCCCCTCGGTTATGCCTACCGCATCGCGGATTCGGCGCGCGCACTCTGGTTACTCTGCGAAGCCGCGACGATATCGCGTGCGCGACATTTGCAGGCGCTGTGGCCGGGCAGTGAATTGATCGATCGGGATACGATACAAACGTGGCCCAAGACGGTGGCGCCACCGATTATTCACGCGTATGCGATCACGGCGGCAACCGTGCTGGACTGGTATCGGACACTGCTTGCCGAGCGGATTCCATTTGTCGAATTACGCAGCGATTTTTCCGTGTTGCGACCGTGGCGTGTCTGCCGGCAGGACGACAATGCCAACCGTTTTGTGATGGCGGAATTTCTCGACGAGCCGGCGGCGCGCGCGCTGGTCGAGGAATTTACTGCGCGCGGACACAAACAACGGTATTGGGCGGAGCCGGTCGGCGATGAATTCGAAAATCGAGCGAATGATTAATTCTTGGAGTTGCGCATGAAACGGGTCGGACAAGTGCTGCTGGTGCTGATTGTGGTGTTGGTGGTCGCTTATTATTTCCTGGTCGACGTATTGCTGAAATCCGCGATCGAACGCGAAGGCTCGAAGGTGCTGAAAGCCGAACTCAATATCGGCAGTGTCGATTTCGATTTATTTCCGCTCGGTATTGCCCTGCATGAAGTGCAGGCTACCAATCCCAGCGAGCCGCTGCACAATCTGTTGACCGCTGAGCGTATCGCATCCACATTTACGATTCGCGAAATTCTCGATCACCAGATTGTCGCCGACGATGTGCAGCTGCAGGGGCTGCGGTTTAATCAGCCGCGCGCGCGCAGCGGTGCCATTGTCGGCCTGACACCGCCACCGACCAACAGCGTGGCGAGTGGTGGTCTGCCCGGTCTGACCCTGCCCGATCCGCAAACCTTGCTGGCCGCAGAAAAAGCGCGTGTGCAGACCGAACTGCGGCAGTTGCAGGCGAATCTGACGCAGACGCGCGATAGCTGGCGCCAGCGCATGCAAAGCCTGCCCGATCAGGCCAAGGTCGACAGTTATCAGCAGCGCGCGCAGGCGTTGCGGCAAGGCAGCGCGGTGCAGCGTGTGGTCGGTGCGGAACAATTGCGGCGCGATGTCAAAACCGAACTCGATAACATCAATGCCATGCGCGAACAGGCGCGGGCGGACTGGCAGCAGGCGCAGGAACAATTAAATTTTGCGAAAACCCTGCCGCAGCGCGAGCTCGATCGGGTGTTGGCGAGTGCCGGTCTGGATCGCGGTGGCGCCAATGGTGAAATCGCCAATTTGACGCAGGCGCTGCTCGGCGGTGAATTTGCACCGCTGATTGCACAGTTGAAAGGACTGGCGGGATTGCCGAAGGGCGCGGGAAACAAAGCTGCTGCTGCGGCGCCGGCGTCGATCGAACCGGAATGGCGCGTGCTCGCGCGGGCGATCACGCTGGATGGCCAGTTCGATATCGGCAGTCAGCCGCTGCGGTTTAACGGCGTTGTCCATAACGTGACGCCGCAACCGCAGTTCTGGAATGTCGCCACCGATTTTGCGTTGCAGGCGGCGACTGCGCAGCCGGGC
This sequence comes from Spongiibacteraceae bacterium, assembly GCA_040508685.1. Classification (GTDB taxonomy): domain Bacteria; phylum Pseudomonadota; class Gammaproteobacteria; order Pseudomonadales; family CAMLJR01; genus CAMLJR01. The sequence continues at coordinate 8,466 of JBEVMI010000105.1, read as the reverse complement.
ACATTTACTGTCAGCGGCACCATCGACCAGCGCAAGGTGTTGTCCGCCAATTTGCGGCTCGCACTGAACGGTTTCCCGGTGCAGCAATTGCCGCTCAGCCGCGGCGATACGCTGGCGATTGAGCTGCGCCGGGCGCTGCTCAATGTCGACGGCCTGCTGCGCATGGAGGGCAGTCAAATGGAATTTAATTTGTTCGGCCTGTTCAAGCAGGCGGAGCTGGCGGTAACGGCGAGCGACAACCCGATCGCACAGACCTTGTTGAAGGCGCTGCGCACGGTCAATCAATTCGATTTGAATCTGCTGATGACCGGTGAGGTCAGCGCGCCGAAAGTGCAGCTGCGCTCCAGTCTCGACCAGATTCTGGCCGCGGCGGTCGGCGATCAGGTGCGCGCGCAGGTCGCGCAGCTCGCAGCGCAACTGCAGACGCAATTGCAGCAGCAGGTGCAACCGGAACTCGATGCGATCAATCAGCTCGGCGCCGATTTCCAGGCGATGCAGCAAAGCCTGCTCGATCGGCAGGACGCGTTGCAGAGCCTGACCAGCCTGAGCAATCTGTGACGATGGCGCGCGATGCCTGACCTTTTCTGCTGCCCGCTGCACGACGTCGATGATGCCTTGCTGGTGCGTTACCGCGAATTATTGAGCGCCGATGAGCAGCAGCGCCTGCCATTGTTCAAACGCGAAGCCGCTGCGCAAACCTTCATCGTGGGCCGCGCGTTATTGCGCACGCTGCTGGCAGCGCAGCTGGGGTGTGCACCGCAGTCGTTGCGTTTTATTCGGGATGCCAACGACAAACCCCAGCTCGCTCCCGCCATGGCTGGAGGGAGCTGTCCGCTGCAATTTAATCTGTCGCACAGCGACGACTGGATTGCGCTGGCTGTCAGTACCGACAGCGCAGTCGGGGTCGATATCGAAACCAGTGTTCGCCACAACAATATTCTCGGCATCGCCGGGCGTTATTTTCCGCGCGAAGAGTTCGAGTTGTTGCGTGCGATGCCGGAAACGCAGCGGGCGGAAAAATTCTGCGCGTTGTGGACGGTGAAAGAAGCGTGCGTGAAATGGAGTGGTCTCGGTATCGGGCGGGCGCTGGCGGGGGTTGGCGTGCAGATCGATAGCGGTGTCATTGCGCTCGTCTTACGTCCCGATATTGCGCAGCCGGCGCAAACGCCCGATGCGGTGTTGTATGCGTTGACCCCGCAAATACGCCTGGCCGCGGTCGGCGACTTTGCACGGGGGGTAACGTTGCAAAAATACGTGCCGCTGGTGGGCGCGGAAAAGCTGGCGTTAACGCCGCTCGCACGCTCCCGGCGGTAACTGTTCCAGCGTCATTCCCGCGCCGGCGGGAATCAGGCCGCGGTGGTAGTTGTCGTGCGTGCGGCGCGCAAACGCGCCATTTGTTTGCCGTACCACACACCGGCACCGACGCAGATCGCACCGCCGATGCTGGTGGTCCACGATACGCCGATCACTTCGGCGAGGGCGCCGCCGAGCAGGGCGCCGATCGGCGTGCCGCCCATCAGGATCATCACGTAGATCGACACCGCGCGCCCGCGCATTGCGTCCGGCACCGTCGATTGAAACAGCGTGTTGGCGCTGGTGCTGCCGAGCACCCAGCAAATGCCGACACCGGCCAGCAGCAACATCGACAAAGGCAACCAGGGCGACCACGAAAATGCAATCAGGCATACGCCGAGGCCGATCGCGCCAAATTCGATCCAGCGACTGAGGCCGACATGGGTCGCGCGCGACGCGAGCCCGAGCGCGCCGAGCAGTGCGCCAAACCCGGCGGCGCCCATCAGCCAGCCCAGCGTGTGGGCGCCGCCGTGCAACACCTTGTCGGCAAACACCGGCATGAAGGTGGTGTAGCCGTTGCCGGCAATGCCGATCCCGCACACGACGATGGCAGTGAAACGCAGCGGCGGCGATTTGGCGAAATATCCAAACCCCTCGAAGATGGCTTTGAAGGCCGGCATGGTTTGCACCGGGCGCTCGCGCAACGTCATGTGCAGAAATGCGAGACCTGCGATCACCGGCACAAAGCTGATGGCGTTGGCGAGAAAACACCAGCCTTCGCCGATCAGTCCAACCAGCACGCCGGCAATGCCGGGCCCGACCACGCGCGAGGCATTGAAGGCAGTGGTGTTGAGTGCGATGGCGTTGGGCAGGTCGGGGCGTTCGACCAGTTCCGACACCAATGCATGCCGCGCCGGAATTTCAAACGCACTGCAGGTGCCGAGCAGGGTACCGATAACGAATATATGCCAGACCTCGACGAGGCCGGTGAGCGTCAGCACGCCCATGATCAGCGCCAGCACCGCCGAGATACTTTGCATGACGATGATGATGCGGCGGCGGTCGAAGCGGTCGGCGATGACGCCGCCGAAGGGCGAAAAAATCAGGCCGGGAATCTGATTGGCGAAATTCGCGATACCGAGCATGACCGGCGAACCGGTGAGTCGGTACACCAGCCACGATAGCGCGATGTTTTGTACCCAGGTGCCGATCAGCGAAACCAGTTGGCCGGCGAACATCCAGCGAAAATAACGGTAGCGAAATGCGCGCAGGATCGGCGGCCACGATGTCGTGGCGACAACCTCGTTATTCATACAACCTCATGAATCAGGTGCGGCAGATTTACGGATTTCGGATTTACAACCGCATTCACGCATTCTGAATTTTAGTGGGCATCGGCAATGCGGGCAGACCGCCGGCGCTGCTCAGCAAACCGCGCTCGAAATAATCGGCGCTGCGTTCGTGTTGGCCGAGGTGGGCGAGCAGGCGACCGAGCTCGGCGCAGGTTTCCGGATGGTTGTCGATGCGCAGGCTGGTGTCGAAATAATCCCGCGCCTTGCCCCACAGTTGATTGCGCAGCGACAGGCGTCCGAGTGCGCGCAACAGCGTGGCGTCATGCGGGTGTTCGCTGAGCCAGCTTTCGGCGGTGGCGAGCTGGCGCGCGGGATCGCTGCTGTCGATGCGGCCATACAGATCAGCCAGCGTTTCATTCCAGTCGCGTTTCATAAAGGCACGCAGCAATTGTTCGGCGTTGTCGGCTGCGCCTACGGTGAACAAAGCCTGCGCGTAGGCGGCGATGGCACCCGGCTGACGCTGCGCGCTTTTCGGCAGTTGCGCCCAGCGGGTGCGCAGGGTGTCGGCGGATGCATTTTCGCGCGTGCCTAACAGATTGACTGCGGCGCGCGTTTCCAGCGTTTCGATTTCCCCTTCGGCCAGCACGCGGTAGCGACGCAGATCCGGCAGCACGCGCAGCAGTTCGGACCAGTCCTGTCTGGCGACGCAGGTGTCTTTCAGCAGTCGCAGCAGCACCGGATTGCGCCGCGCCTGTTTGCGCACGCGCTGCAGGGTTTCCCAGGCGTCGTCGTATTGTTCCTGCGCCAATAACAGTTCGGCCTGGGTCAGCGAAAAAGCCAGCAGGTGCCGCGAGCCGGAGCGTTCGGCGCGGTGCAGGTAGAGTTGGGTCTGTTCGCGATCGCCGAGCGCCGAGCTGGCGCGCGCCGCCATCAAGTGGTTCAGCAGCGGCTGGTCGGAAGCCTCGGCGGAGCGATCGAGCAGATGCCGCGCGCGCGCGTACTGACCTTCGTGAAAGGCCATCAAACCCTTCAGGGTCTGACGGCGGCCGCGATGGCTGCTGCGATCCTGTTGCCAGCGCGACCACGCGCTGCCGTAACGTTTGCCGCGGTGGAGCAACATCGCCAGCACGTACATCAGCACCAGGATCACCAGCACCAGCAACAGGCCGATCCACACCGTGGTTTCCAGCGTGTAGTTGCCGAACGCAATCAGTACATAACCCGAATCGTTGCTGATGGCAGCGGCGAGGGCCGCGGCGACCAGCAGCGTGGCGAGTACGGCGAGAAACAACCGCTTCATGGTGTTTGCTCCACCCGCGCCTGATTGCCATTGTCGTCCTGCAGCGCGCGCCGCGATTTTATGAAGGTATTGAGTGCGCGCCGCGACGAACTGATATCGGGGAGTTGCGGTTTGATCTGCTGTTCCTTCAGTTCAGCGATGGTGGCGACGACCGCGCGCGCAGCCTGTTCGTCGAGCGTGAAATACGTGTTCAGCCAGGTTTCGGCTTTGGCCAGGCTGGATTCGTAGAGTTTCTGATTGCCGGCGAGCAGCGCCGACTGCGCCTGCTCGAACGCGAGTTTTAATTGCTGGCGCAGCGCGGCTTCGTACTGCGGCGCCAGCAGGGGTTGATAGGGCTGGTCGCGGCGGCGAATTTGCACCAGCTGATCGAGTTTCAAGGCCGCGGCTTCGAGGCCGGCGCCGAGGCGATCGCTCCAGGTGTTGTTCACCGTGGGTGACGGGGTGGCCGCGGCGGGCTCTGCAATTTCCGGGGGGCGAATCAGGGACAACGCGGCGGCCTGGTCGGCAGCGGCGGCGAGCGCGACGTATGTGCCTTCGATATCCACCGTCGGCATCGCTTTGAGCGCGGCCATGTCCTGCGCCAGCGCCGCGCGTACCGGCAGCAGGCCGCTGTCGTCGAGATCGCGAATGATGCCGTCGGCGGCGCTCAGCAACTCCATGCTGCCGTGCGCATCGCCGCCGAGCAGTACGCGCTGGTTGGCGAGCTGCAATAAATATTCGGCCTCGGCCAATTCCCAGTCGCTGCGATCGATCGAGGTCAGTTCGAGGATGCGTTGTTGCTGTGCTTCCAGTTGCACGCGTTGCTGCTCGATCAGCAACGCCAGTTGCTGGCGACCACTGCGGTCGTCGGCGCGCAGATCGGCGAGTTGCTGGCGTAAATCGCCGAGTGTCAGGCCCTGGTCGCGAATGATCGATTCGACGCGGTAATTCGCCAGCTCGTTTTCCGTTTGATCCTGATAAGTGCGCCAGCCGACCATGACGAGCGCGAGCACCGCAAACAAAAAGGCAAAAAAAGCCAGCCAGCTAAAACGCGCGCGCGCCGCCGGCATTGTCAGCATCGGCGGCGGCAGTGCGCCCGCTGCTTCTGGACTTTGGGTTTCCGGCGTGGTGGCAGGTGTTGCTGCTTCGGTCACGGTGGGTTCCTTGTGCGAAGTTTTTCAGGCGCGTTTTTTAATTCCGGCCAAGGCATCGAGCGTAGCAGCAGTGCCCGCATTGGCGGCGGTTATCACGTACTGAAAACCCAGTTCATGTGCTTTTTCGGCGACGCGTGCGCTCGGCACGATCAGCGCGCGGCGATAGACATCCGCACGCGCCGACTCCGGCAGATTGTTCCACAGATTCGCCAGCGTTTCGGCGCTGTTGACACAAATAACATCGACCGGCGCAGTGAGTGCCGTGCGCTCGGCAAGGTCCAGCACGGGTTCGACGCGACGATAACATTCGGCGTATTCAACCGTCGCATCACGTGCGCGCAAAACGCTCGCCAGCGTTTCGCGACCGCCGATGCCGCGCACGATCAACACCCGCTGATTTTCCATGTGCTGGAGTTCCGGCAGCGCCAGCAAGGCCTCGCTGTACATGCCGCGCGCGGGCGCAGACGCGGCTACGCCCCACTGTTGCAAGGCTTCGGCGGTGGCGGAGCCGATCGCATACCAGCGCGGTTGTGTTGGCCAGCTTGGCCAGAAGCGGCTGGCGCGTTCGAGGCCCATCGCGACGGCATTGATGCTGATGACAATGATCGCGTCGTAACGGTCGAGCTGTTGCAAACGCGCATCGACGCTCCGGCAGAGTTCAGCGTCGCGTTGCGGGTCGAGGGGTTCGACCGCGAGCAAGGGCACTTCGGCGACTTCACCGCCGGCGGCGCGGATCGCAGCGGCCAGCGTTTCTCCGCGCCCGCGTGGGCGTGTGATCAGCACGCGCAGCCCGGCGAGGTCCATCACTCCAGCTCCGCGCCAGCGTCCATTCCAGAGTCCACTCCGGAGTAGACCCGCTCGAGAATGGCGCCGGCCCCCTGTTGCAGTAATTCCTTGGCCACGCGTACGCCCAGCGATTCCGGGTCGGTGAGGGGGCCGCGGGCCTGGCTGCGCAACACCACGTTGCTCGCGGGATCGCCGACCAGGCCGCGCAGCCACAGCTGATCGCCGTCGCGTTCCGCGAAGCAGGCGATCGGCACCTGACAGCCGCCATTGAGGTGCGCGTTGAGCGCGCGTTCGGCGCGCACGCAAATGGCGGTCGGTTCGTGGTGCAGCGGCGCCAGCAGGTCGCGCAGGCGCTGGTCGTCGCTGCGGATTTCGATACCGACCGCGCCCTGACCCCCGGCCGGGAGGCTGGCGGCGGTCGACAGGCAGCTGCGGATACGGTCGTGCATGTCGAGCCGGATCAGCCCGGCCGCGGCGAGAATGATGGCGTCGTAAACGCCGGCGTCCAGTTTGGCGAGACGGGTGTTGACGTTGCCGCGCAGGCTTTCGATGCGCACATCCGGACGCAGCGCCTTGATCTGTACCTGCCGCCGCAGGCTGGATGTGCCCACGCAGGCGCCCTGCGGCAGATCGTCGAGCGATGCATGGCGAGTACTTACAAAAGCATCGCGGGGGTCTTCGCGTTCGCAGATCGTGGCCAGTCCCAGGCCGTCGGGAAACGCCATCGGCACATCTTTCATCGAATGCACGGCGAGGTCGGCGCCGCCCGCGAGCAGTGCATTTTCCAGCTCTTTGACGAACAGCCCCTTGCCGCCAATTTTGGCCAGTGGCGTATCGAGGATTTTGTCGCCGCGGGTGGTGAACGTGACCAGCTCCACCGTGAGTGCGGGGTGGTGCCGCAGCAGTTCGGCTTTTACAAATTCGGCCTGCCACAACGCCAGCGGGCTCTTGCGGGTGGCGATGCGGATGAGGGAGCTGGCAGAGACGGCAGACATGGCAGGGCCCGGCGGAAAAGGGCCCATGATACGGAACGGACCGCTGCGATGACAGGTTTTGCACGCCATAGCGCCCGTCGGTCTGGCACCTTCTTGGCAATCGATCAGAGCTGTTCGAGCAGTTTGCGCACGTCGGGCAGATGGCGCCGGCTGACGACCGGGCCGTGCAGGATGTTATGCAGTTTCACGCGGTACTGTCCCAGCTCGATGCGTTCCAGCCCCTGGATATGTTCGAGTACGACCAGCGCATTGCGGTGCACGCGCAGCAGCCGCGCGCCGAACTCGTCCTCCAGTTCTTTCAGGGTGTCGTCCAGCAGCAACTCGCCGCCGGTGTGAAAAACGGTCACATATTTATGATCGGCGATGAAATAACGCGCCTGTGCAAAGGGCAGCAGCTCGATGCCGCGGCGCGATTTGGCGGCGAGCTGGCTGCGTGCCCCGCCCGCCTGCGCTACGCCCTCGCTGAATGAGGCGAGCTGCGGCCGGCTCAGACGCTGCGCCTTGGCCAGTGCCTGCAACAGTTTGTCCTGATTGACGGGTTTCAGCAGGTAGCCGATGGCGTTGGCCTCGAATGCTTCGATAGCGTATTCGTCGTACGCCGAACAGAAAATCACGGCGGGCGCCAGCGGGCGCTCGGCCAGTTCGCGCGCGGCGCTGAGGCCGTCGAGTCCGGGCATGCGGATATCCATCAACACGACATCGGGTTGCAGGCTGTCGACTGCCGCCAGCGCCTGCTGGCCGTTGTCGGCTTCACCGGCGACGCTAATATCGGGCAGGCCGGTGAGCAGGCGGCGCAGGCGCATCCGTCCCAGCGGTTCGTCGTCGACGATCAGTACTTTCATCACGGCTTGCATCTATTCCTCACGGACGAGGGCTCCTCACAGATCGGCATCCGGCTTTCCCCCGCGCGTTTTTTCGAGGTTGGTCAGGCCCGGTCGGTAAAACAGTTCGGCGCAAAATTCACGGTCGCTGCGCTGCGTCTCGACGCCGGCGTTGTCGCCATACAAACCGCGCAGGCGGTGGCCGATATTGTCCAGCGCCATACGGTTGCCGGGCCGCGCCGGGGTGGAGACGTCGGCCAGCGGATTGCAGACCACCAAACGTACTTCGCCCGCGTCGTAGCTGCCGCGGATGGTCAGTTCGCCGCCATCGGCACGCACCTGAATGCCGTGATAAATCGCGTTTTCCAGCAGCGGCTGCAGGCTCAGCGCCGGGATCGGCAGATCCGCTGGCAGCGCCGCGACATCCCAGTGCACCCGCAGGCGGTCGCCGAGGCGCAGCTGTTCGATGCGCAGATATCGCCGGCACAATTCCAGTTCATCCGCCAGGCTGACCTCGGTCGAGGTCTGCGCCAGACTGGCGCGGAACAGACCGGCCAGATCTTCCACAGCGGTTTCCGCCGCCGCTGGATCGATGGCGATCAGGCTGGCGATGCTGTTCATGCTGTTGAACAGAAAATGCGGCCGAATCCGCGATTGCAGTGCCTGCACCCGTGCCTCCAGCTCCGCTTTCTGCTGCAGGCGCAATTCCTGCGTCAGATAAAAGTAGCGCATTGTAATCCCGGCCAGCACCGCGCCGATCAGCAGGTGGTCGCGCAGCGGCCCCGGGTCGGGGCGCCAAGCGTCCGCCAGCAGGCCGGCCTGCAACCCCTGCCCGGTGAGGCTGAC
>JBEVMI010000067.1:0-8120 GCA_040508685.1 Spongiibacteraceae bacterium | reverse complement strand
AAGTGCACTTATTATCAGAATCCGCCTTCAAAATAGTCGACGGCAATCTGAATCGGGATGATTGCTTCATGATCTTTCCCTGTTGAAAATATTTACCGGAATGGGCTTGCACGGTAGCCGTGCAACTTGAACTCGAAAACTTCGGAACCGTCATCCTCGCTGTCGAATTCTGGCACCTCCGTTCGACTATAGATTGCCACGTGTGACAATTGATTTAGATAGGAGAACTGATCATGGCGAACATTGCGAAGAACACAATCTGCCTTTGGTACGATGATGCAGCCGAAGAAGCGGCACGATTTTATGCCGACACATTCCCCGACTCGTCACTCGGAGCGGTGTACCGCGCACCTGGGGATAATCCATCGGGGAAAGAAGGGAACGTATTAACGGTCGAGTTCACCGTACTAGGCGTTGCGTGCCTCGGACTCAACGGCGGACCCGCTTTCAAGCACAACGAGGCGTTCTCGTTTCAGATTGCAACCGAAGATCAAGACGAAACTGATCGCTACTGGAACGCAATCATTGGCAATGGTGGTCAGGAGAGCGAGTGCGGGTGGTGCAAGGACAAATGGGGCATCTCTTGGCAGATTACGCCGATCGCGCTAACGAAGGCATACACCAGCCCCGACCGCCCAGCCGCCAAACGAGCGTTCGATGCGATGATGACGATGAGGAAAATCGACATTGCTGTGATCGAAGCAGCGTTTCGCGGTTGAGATGTGCGGCGAGAGGCGATCCGGCCACGACCGATCGGAGCCCCAGCCCCAAAAATCTGAGGAGAAGTAGCATGAGAGTCACCGTTGAAACCACCGTCAAAGCTCCCGTCGCCAAGGTCTGGAGCGCGTACACAACGCCGGACGACATCAAACAATGGAATACCGCATCAGACGATTGGCACACCACGAAATCTACTGTCGATTTGCGCGTGGGTGGCGCGTTCACATCGCGCATGGAGGCGAAAGACGGCAGCTTCGGCTTTGACTTCGCTGGAACTTACACTCAGATCGTACCAAACAAATTGATTGAGTATTCGTTCGGAGACCGTACTGGTGCTGTCGAGTTCGTGAGTGGCGCAAACGGTGTCACGGTGCGTGTCACGTTCGATGCTGAATCCGAGAATCCTGTCGAACAGCAGCGTCAGGGGTGGCAGGCCATCCTGAATAATTTTGCCAGGCACGTTGAAGCGAAACCGGTCTGAGGTATCCGTCGAGGGCCCAACAAGGCCCTCCGTCCTACGGTTAACGACACATACACTTGCGCGGCAGAATAAATCGAGGCCGTCGCGCGCGCCGTGCCTGTCCCAGCGCACATGAAGGTGCACGGTTAGCTGCTTGGTCTTGCTAGGCCGTCTCCGCAAAGAGTAACCATTCGCTGCAGGCTCGACGCCTCTGATGGGCCGCGGCCTTAGTTCAAACGCTAAAGCACTGACACCGGATTAGGTCAGAACCGTTTCAACGATGGCACCGCCGCCATTCGTTCCGGCAACGCAAAACGCGCCGGCGTTTTCAGCATCTGCGCGAAATCGTCCGGCGCGATCGGGCGTGAAAAATAAAATCCCTGCAATACATCGCAACCGTGTCGGGTCAGGAAACGTGCCTGCGCTTCGGTTTCGACGCCCTCGGCGACTACCTTTAATTTCAGGTTGTGCGCCAGGTTGATAATCGTCAGCGCGATGGTGGCGTCGTCCTGATGATTCTGGTCGTGCGTGATATGGCTGATAAACGCGCGGTCGATTTTCAGCGCATCGAGCGGAAACTGTTTCAGATACGCGAGACTGGAATAGCCGGTACCGAAATCGTCGACTGAAATGCGCACGCCGAGTTGTTTCAGTTTTGTCAGCATCTGCACCGCCTGCTGCGGGTCCTGCATCAGCATCGACTCGGTAATTTCCAGTTCGATATCGGCGGGCGAAACCCCGGCAGCAATAATGATGTCGCGCATGCGCACGTCGAGATCCGTCTGCTGAAACTGGCGCACGGAAAGATTGATGGCGATGGGAGGCACATCGATGCCGGCCTCGCGCCAGCTGCGCATTTGCGCGCAGGCCGTTTCCAGCACCCACAGGCCGACCGGCAGGATGAGCCCGGTTTCTTCCAGCAAGGGAATAAATTCCGCGGGCGAAACCAGGCCGCGTTGCGGATGTTTCCAGCGCAGCAATGCTTCTGCGCCGCAGATATCACCGCCGGGGACGTCGAGCTTGGGCTGGTAGTGCAGCAAAAATTCGCCGCGTTCCAGCGCGCGCCGCAGACTCGATTCCAGCCGCATGCGTTCCAGCGCCAGCGCATTCATGCGCGCATTGTAGAACTGGTGATGGTTGCCGCCGAGCGCCTTGGCGCTGTACATCGCGGTATCGGCATTGCGGATCAGTGTATCGGCATCGTCGCCATCGCCGGGATGGATCGCGATGCCGATACTGGCGGTGACAAAATGTTCGTGGCCGTCGAGATCGAAGGGTGCGGCCAGTGCCGCGGCAATTTTTTGCGCCACCTGACTGGCGTCGTCCGCGGCACTCAGGTCGGGCAACAGCACGGCGAATTCATCGCCGCCGAGACGGCAAACGGTATCGCCATCGCGCAAGCAGGCCAGCAGACGCTGTGCGACCAGTTGGATCAGGCGGTCGCCGAAACCATGTCCCAAGGTGTCGTTGACGACCTTGAAACGATCGAGATCGATCAGCAACACGCCGGTGATCCAGTGATTGCGATGCGCCTGCGCCAGTGCGTTCTGCAGGCGATCGCGAAATAACAATCGGTTGGGCAGATCGGTCAGTGCGTCGTAGTGCACCTGATGCGCCAGCCGCTCCTCGCTGCGCTGCAGGCTGCGTGTAACTTTGTGTTGTTCCAGCAGCGCAACGGCCAGCCGCGACAGGCAGGTCATCGCATTGCGCTGCTCATCGGTCAGGCGGCGCGGGTGATGATCGACAACGCACAGCGTGCCCAGCGCGAACCCCTGCGGATTGATCAGTGGCATGCCTGCGTAAAAGCGGATATTCGGCGCGGATAAAACCATCGGATTATCCGCGAAACGGACATCGCGGGCGGCGTCTGCCACTTCCATCAATTCATTGCGAAGAATGGTGTGCGCGCAAAATGCAAAGTCGCGCGAGGTTTCGGCAATGCCGGGCAATCCAAACTGGGCCTTGAACCACTGCCGGTCGCGATCGATCAGGCTGACCAGTGCAATCGGCACGCCACAGATCTGCGCCGCGAGTTGGGCAATGCCATCCATCAGCGCATCGTTCGGCGAATCGAATACATCGTATTCGTGCAGCGCCTGCAGGCGTTCGATTTCGTTGTGGGGTAGCGGGGCAATTTCCATACTTAGCCTGTTCGGTGAGAGTTGCGAAAGCGCAATGCCGAATTGTGGAATCCATGGTAGTGAGAAGCCGACGCGGTGAATGCAGGGAAAGTCGGGTTTCTGGTGTGGGGAATTCTTGATTGTTGCGGGACTTTTGCAGGGCGGCGACGGGAATAGGGGTGAAATTGTTGCGAGGTATTACGCAGTGTTTCAGAAGGTTGTGCAGCGTGGACCGGTTACACGGTTGCCCGCAACAGTTGCGAAATGACGGTGACGAGTTCGCAGGAAGTGCGACCTTTGCAGACGAATGCAGCGGCGCCGGCGGCGGCCGATTCGTCGCGAAAAACCTGCATGTCGCTGTTGGAATGCATGACGACGCGCGTCGTGGGAAATTGTATGCGGATGTGTTGTGTCGCTTCGATGCCGTTCATGCCGGGCAGCGAAATATCCATGATCACGACGTCAGGCGTTGCCGTTGCACACAATGCCAATGCAACTTCGGCACTCTCGGCCACCAGCAACTGGCATTCGGGAAATACGCCGTCGAGCAACGCCATCACCGCATCGCGTATCGCGGGGTGATCGTCGACGATCAGGATCGTGGCGGGCGCGCGCAGCGGCGGTGTCTGCATGGAATGTGGAAGGCTCATTAAACCCGGAGGGTAAGGTGACAGGACAATGCCACTATGGCCACGCCGGCAAAACCTGTCTGTAGGGAATTCTGCATAGCGCAATCATTGCAGCGCGATTATTCCCGCGTAGTTATTCCAAAGTAACTATTCCAAAGAAGTAACGCCGTACAGGATCGCGAACTTGATCAGTCCCGCGAGATCCGAAATATGCAGTTTTTGCATCAGCCGGCTGCGATAGCTGTCCACGGTTTTGGGCGAGAGGTGCAGCATTTCACCAATGGCCGCACTGGAGTGACCGTCGGCAACCAGCTTGAGAATTTCGCGCTCGCGTTTGCTCAGGCTTTCCAGCGGACTCGCGCCACTGCGACCGCTTAATCCTTCGGCGACGATCTCGGCGACTTTTGCACTGAGGTAACGTCGACCCACATGCACGCTGCGCACCGCGTCGATGATTTCATTGGCCGCGGATTCCTTCAGCAGATAACCGCGCGCACCGGCTTCCAGCGCGTGAAATACGTGCTGGGCGCTGGAGTGCATCGACAGCATCACGATCGCGGTGTCGGGCAGTTTTTCGAGTATCTGCCGCGTGGTTTCGATCCCGTCCAGCTCGGGCATCGAAATATCGAGGATCACCACCGGAGGCCGCAGCTTCAACACCTCTGTCAGTGCGTCGCGGCCATTGGCGGCAGTGCCGACGATGTCGATGTCGGGCTGCGCCGCCAGCAGGGTGACCAAACCCTCGCGCACAATGGCATGGTCATCGGCGACAAAAACACGGATTGGCATCGAGGGTGGCCCTAGGTTTTCAACAGGATTGACGGGGGTGGGTACGGCAGCTCGACGACGATCCGCGTACCCCGGCCAATTTCCGAAATCATGCTGAATTCGCCGCCGATCGCTTCGGCGCGCTCGCGCATCGTGGTCGTGCCCATATTATTAATGCCGGGCCGGGGTTTGCGAGCGGTATCGAAGCCGTTGCCATTGTCGGCGACAATCAATTGCACCGCAGCGGGGGATTGCAGCAACACGACAGTAACTTCCGTTGCGTTGGCGTGTTTGACGGTGTTGTTCAAGGCTTCCTGGACGATACGAAACAGCGCAATTGCAGCCGTTGCCGCGAGACGGGGTTTGGGTTCGACGCCATCCATGGTCAGGCTGAAGCCGCTGCGGCTGGCGACGCGCTGAGTATGTTCGCGCAGCGCGGCGAGCAAACCGAACTCGTCGATGCCCGGCGGCCGCAACTCCACCATGATATTGCGCAGATGTTGTGTCGTTTCTTCGAGCAGTTTCTGCGAATCGTCGAGGCGATTGCAGAGTTTATCTGTGAGCTTGGGCGGAACTGCGGCGCGCATTATCGACAGATTGAGGCTGAGCGCGGTCAGCTCCTGGCCGACCGTATCGTGCAGTTCACGGGCGAGCAGGCGGCGTTCGGTTTCCTGTACATCGAGCAATTGGCGCGACATCGCCTGCAACAGCCCAGCGTATTCTTCCAGTGCGGCGGCTGCAGTTTTACGTTCGGAAATATCGATCGACAAAATAAAAACACCTTCCGGCACCGGCTGACAGCGCACGTCGAACCACCCCTTGGTACCATTCGGAAATTCGAACTCGGTTTCCTCGTGCAGCGCAATCCGCTGCTCCATGCAACGCTGCAACATGGCGAAAACGCCGGTCGTTTCGAAATTCGGCCAGACGTCCATCATGCGCTGCCCGATCAATTCGGTGTTGGGCCGGCGGTTGTGGATCGCCGACGCATCGTTGAGGTACAGGTAACGCCAGTCGGAGTCGATCAGCTGGCATCCCTCCTGAATGCTGTCGAGCGTCGAGTGATACCGCTCTTCGCTGTCGCGCAGCTCACGCTCCATTTTTTTGCGTTCGCTGATGTCGATACCTACCCCCACGAGAAAGGGCACGTCATCGATCAGCAGCCGGTTGCCGGTAAAAAAATACGGATGGGCGCTGCCATCCTTGGCAAGGAAGTCGGCTTCGAGAAAGGATTCACCGTCGGCGAAGACGTCGGCAATTCGCTCATCGAGACGGTGTTGATCCGCTGCGGAGAAAAAATCCCGTGGATGCATCTGCGAAATTTCGGTGGCGGAGTAACCGGACACGCGCATGAAATTTTTATTCCAGCGCAAAAATCGACCCTGCTCGTTATAGAAATAGAAAATGCCGGGCAGGCTTTCCATCATCACGTCGGAAAAAGTTTTTTCGCGCTCGGTTTGCAGCAGGGCGCTCTGGTAAGCCCCGCGAGTGCGCAGCACATCGATGCCGAAGCCAAGATCGTCGCCGAGTTGCGTCAGCAGCTCCAGTTCGCGTTCGCCGAAGGCATTCGGCATGTTCGAGTAAACCATCAGCGCCGCCACCACTTTGCCGTCGGGCAGTTTTATCGGCAGCGCGAAAGAGGACTGCATGTTCCAGTGCCGGGCTCGCTCCAGCCACGGCGCAAATTGCGCGCTGGCGAGCATATTGTTGTTGCATTGAATGCGGCCGGTGCGAATGGCCAACCCGGTGGGGCCATTTCCCATGACGTTGTCGCCCCAGGAGATGTCGATACCCTCGAGATAGCCGACGGCAGTTCCCGCGCGCGCATGGATGGCGAGGGATTTTTTTTCGTCGTGGCGCGGAACACCTACCCAGGCGAGTGAAAATTCATTTTGAAAAGTCGCCGCCTCGCAGGCGCCGGTGAAAATTTCCGCTTCAGTTTTGGCGCGTACCAAAACGGTATTGACCTTGCTGATGGCGGCAAGCGTCCAGTTTAATCGCCGTACCTCTTTGAGCAGGTCGTCAGGCACCTTTGTTGGCTCCATAGGTTGCATAAGGCCCAATGCGATCCATTCTGATTGGGAGGCGGGGAATGACCGCACCGGTGGTTGGTTTTAGCGGTGCGCGTCCTCATCGAATCTAGCCGCAAGTGTGAGAAAAGTCATCTTATTGCGACGTTCCGGACGCTATTGCGGCTGCCGTGGCAACGAGCTGCTGACGGATTTAAAAAATCGATGGGGGGATTTGGTAGTGCGGATATTCGCAGCGTGCGAAAGCATTTGCGAGGAATTGATGCGGCAGCACGCGTAGTGCCACCGCAAGCGAAGGATGTTAGCGGGTTACAGGCGGCTTAACAGTTCAAATTTTTTGCTGTTGAACTCTTCGTCAGTAAGTGCGCCGGCATCGCGCAAACGCGCCAGGTTTTCAATCAGCGAAATGATGTCGCCGGGCGGTAGCGAATTCGCAGGCAGGCTGACCGGGGCAGGCGCTTGCCATTCGGTATTAGCGCTTTGCTGATTGAAGGCGGGCGCGGGCGTCGCAAAATTGGTCTGCGGTGCCGGCGGCAAACCCGCGCCGGACACGATCGGCAAACTGCTGACTGAAACCGTCCCGTACTGACTGCTGAAGGTCAGCGAGGTATCGCCACCCTGCTGCTGGCTGACGCCGCCGATGTTGTGGCCGAGAGTGTCGTAAACGGTGACCTGTCCGTTCAGCTCAACCGCCAGTCGCTGCGGAAATACGGCGTAACGAATATTGTTTTGCGCGCCGCTGCTGAAGGGGCTGCCGAGATCGGCGGGCCACCAATGATTGCTGTTGCGCGAACCGACCGGCGGGGTTTGCAGCATCTGGGTGGTGGCCAGTGCATTCGACAATTCATTGCACAGGTTATCGACGGTATTTCTCAGGCCACTATTAAACATGTCGCCGACCATGGTCATGCCACCGCGCATCCATTGGCCGGAGCCGCCGAGCTCCCAGCAATTAAATTGCGCCATGCCGCCGCTGCCGTTGTTGACGGCAATCAGCATATGGATGACGGCATCCTGACTCAGGTTGTAGCGACGGGCGATATCGCTAACGATATTTTGTCCGGCATTGGTAAGCAGTTGCATGATGTTTCCTCCTTGGAGGGTGATGGATGACCGCGGTCTTCCATATAAGGTATGTGTCTGGCGTGTCCAGTCAAGAGTGCCTTACCGCTGTGACATCTGTAAGCAGTGGTATCTGGGGGGCGGGCTTTTAAAGCGCCGGGGTGGCAACGAAGAGGGGCGCGAAGAGTATCGGGGCCGTCGGTGATGGTCAAGCCGGAGGTCATGGCCCCATATTTTTATTTACAATGGCCCGACGTTGCCTGCGTTTTCTTCGCCAAGCGTTTCGTCAGGGTGCGCTGGCCGGCAGGTTGTAGGAAATGCGGGTGCCGTC
>JBEVMI010000064.1:0-5070 GCA_040508685.1 Spongiibacteraceae bacterium | reverse complement strand
GTACCGGATAACACAACAGCGCACGACCGTCTGCGACCAGATAATTTTCGTCGATGGTTGCGGTGACATCGCCGATCTTGCGTATCCGGATGGCGGAGCTGAGTCTGCGTTGCAGGTTGAGTATGGCGTGATTGCTGAGGGATAAATCGTCGCTGTCCACAATCAGCAGGCGGATCTCGGCATTGCGATAGCCGCGCACCAGTTGCGACAACGCGCTCGCAAAATCGGCGTGATCGTAAATTGCCGGATCGAGCTGATTTGACAGTATGCGCAACTGGCGGCGCGTTTGCCGCGCGACATCGAGAGCTGTTTCTCGGCGATTGATGACGGCGAACTTGCCGTGGTCCTGACCGAGCTGACGCTGCTGGCGCAGCACTAGCCGCATCGTGCGGTGTGGAATACCTGCATCCATAAATTCCGGCCCTTCAACCTCAAAGCCGTGACGCGCGTAAAAATCGATGGCGTGGTTTTGTGCGTGCAGATACAGCTCGCGCAGATTTTGTGTGCGTGCGGCGGCAATAACGGTTTGCAGCAGCGCAGCGCCAACGCCGCGGAGGCGCCATGCTTTTTGAACGGCCATGCGTCCGATATGGCCGTCGCGCAACAGCCGCACAGTGCCGACCGAATGAGCATCGACGTTCGCGAGCCAATGCTGCGCGAGTTCGTCTTCGCCATCCCATTCAAGGTCTGCGGGTACGTGTTGTTCTTCGATAAAAACGTCGCGACGAATCGCGGCGAGCTTCACGCTGTCCGCGGACCAGGTGGCGGGGTGAATGTTTAACTCAGTCGATGTCTGGCTCATCGAAGTAGACCGATCCCTGATTGAACAATGCGCACAACATATTGAGTTGTTGTGTCGATGCAAGCCACGGCGCGAGATCCGACTGCGCCCAGCGAATATTGGCGCAGATAAATTCGACGAATTCGATGTCGAGGCCGCGATGGCTGTGGCCGTCGACAAACAGTAGCACATCGTTCCCACCGGCAAAGGCGAAGCGGCTCGCGGGATTGCGATACAGTGCGCCGAACTGTTGCAAACGGCTCAGCAGAGTTTTGACGCTGATCGGACGGCTGGATGTGTAGTCGTGCTGCGGGTATTTCGGTTCGGTGGTCCAGCTGCCGAACCATTCGCGGAAGCTGGCGGGATCGGCCAGCCTTTGCAAGGCCAGTTCGCGCAAACGTTCGAGCGATGCCGCGCTGATTTCGCCGGGATTACGTGCGGGTGCGAGATCCACATCTTCAAAACGGTCGTCGTCGCTGACGGATTCGAGCACATGATCGCACCAGTGGCTGATCAGCTCGAATTGTCCCGGCGCACGGAAGCCGATCGAGTAAGTCATGCAATCGTTGCCGACGGCTACCCCGTGATGGGCGAAACGCGGCGGCACGTAGAGCATGTCGCCCGGCTCCAGAATCCATTCCTCCGTGGACTCGAAGTTGGCGAGCAGACGTAACTGTGGATTGTCGAGCAGCGCAGTGTCTTTATCGCAGCGCGTCCCGACCTGCCAGCGGCGCTGGCCGAGCCCCTGAACCAGAAACACATCGTATTGATCGAAATGCGGGCCGACGCTACCGCCGTCGTCGGCGTAACTGATCATCACATCGTCTATACGCCAATCCGGAATAAACCGGAATGGCTCGATCAGCGTCGCCACTTCCGGCACCCAGTGATCGGCGGCCTGTACCAGCAGCGTCCAGTGCGACGGCGGGACTTCGGCGAAGCGCGATTCGGGGAAGGGGCCGTGTTCCACCGTGAATGTGCCGGCGGCGCGGTTTTCGGTGATCAGTCGCGACTCGATATCCTCTTCGCACGCGAGCCCGGCGAGTTCATCAGGCTCCACCGGGTTTTCCCAATCAGCAAAGGCATTGCGTATCAGCAGCGGTTTTTTTTGCCAGATTTCGCGGAGGAACCAGTCTATGTCGAACCCGTTGAGCTGCATTTAATTGCTCGCAATAGCGGCGAAGTGGTGGCACGAAAGCGCCGAAGTTAAATAGCTTTCGCCTGAGCGATCGCATTGCCGATATAAGAGGCTGGCGTCAGCTTCAGCAATTCCGCCTTGGCTTCAGCCGGAATATCGAGCTTCTCGACCAGCTCGCGCATGTTGGTCGCCGTGATGGTCTGACCGCGCGTAAATTCTTTCAGCTTCTCGTAGGGTTCCGCCACGCCGTAGCGGCGCATGACGGTCTGCACGGGCTCGGCCAATACTTCCCATGCGTTGTCGAGATCTTCGGCAAGGCGAGTGCGATTGATTTCGAGTTTGCTGAGACCTTTCAGCGCGGCTTCGTACGCGATCGACGCGTAACCGAAACCGACGCCCAAGTTACGCAACACGGTGGAGTCGGTGAGGTCGCGCTGCCAGCGTGAAATCGGCAGCTTGCTGGCCATGTGCTGCAGCACCGCGTTGGCGAGGCCGAGATTGCCTTCCGAGTTTTCGAAATCGATCGGGTTGACCTTGTGCGGCATCGTCGACGAACCAACTTCACCCGCGATCAGCCGCTGTTTGAAATAGCCGAGCGAAATGTAGCCCCAGATGTCGCGGTTGAAATCGATCAGGACGGTGTTGAAGCGAGCACAAGCGTCGAACAATTCGGCGATGTAATCGTGCGGCTCGATCTGCGTGGTATAGGGATTGAAGGCGAGACCGAGTGACTCGACGAAGGCCTGCGCATTCCCAGCCCAATCGACGGCGGGATACGCCGACAAATGCGCGTTGTAGTTGCCGACCGCGCCGTTGATCTTGCCGAGCAATTCCACCGCGCCGAATTGCGCGCGCGCACGGCGCAGACGCGCGACGACATTGGCGATTTCCTTGCCCATCGTGGTCGGGCTGGCAGTCTGGCCGTGTGTGCGTGCCAGCATCGCGGCGTCGGCGTGCGTGTGTGCGAGTTCGACCAGCTTGGTGATGATGGCGTCCATCTGCGCCAGCAGGATGTCGCGGCCTTCGCTCAGCATCAGGCCGTGCGAGAGGTTGTTGATGTCTTCCGAGGTGCAGGCGAAGTGGACGAATTCGCCGACTGCTTTTAATTCGGGCAGCACGCCGATGCGGTCCTTGATCAGGTATTCGACGGCTTTTACGTCGTGATTGGTTTTGCGCTCGATGGCCTTGATGGCATTGGCTTCGTCTTCGCCGAAGTTATCGACCAACTGGTTCAGCAGCGCGTTGGCCTCGGTACTGAACGGTTTCAGCTCAGTGATTGCGGCATGATCGGCGAGGCGTTGCAGCCAGCGCACTTCGACCAGCACGCGATTGCGGATCAAACCGTATTCGCTAAAGGCGTGGCGCAGCGGCGCGGTCTTGCTGCCGTAGCGGCCGTCGATCGGAGAGATTGCGGTGAGTGCGGACAGTTCCAGTACCGGTGAGGAGGCCATCGATTTACCTGAGCGATTGACGGATTAAATACGAAAAGACGGGTGTAAAGCGGGGCCGCATGATACCGGAAAGCGGTGGCTTATTCAGACTGAGCGGCTCAGTCAGATCGGAGCGCAGATCAATGCGCATTGAGCAACTCTTGGGCGGCCTGCGCAATAGCTTTGCGATGGACCATCAGCTGCCAGCGTCGACCGCCGATCTGGCGCCATAACACCGCGGAGCGGATCGCGGCCAGCAGCAGCGCTCGAATCCGGTCGGCATTGTTGGTGTTCTGCAATTGTTGAAGGCTGCCAGTGACTTGCACCCGGTAGCGAAAGTGGCTGATCGTATCCTGATAGATTGAAGCAACACTCGACGATATATCATTGATATCTGAGGTGAAGTGATCGAGTTTTTTGGCGGCGTGCTGGAGTCGGGTATGAATCGTGGCCTGCATGTCCTTGCGCCGCTCCAGCTTCTTCTGCAAATGCAGCGCGCCAAGGGCATAGCGGATGCTGGGGCGATATTCCTCACCCGCTGCGCCAGACAGAATTTCGCGCAGTATTCGCAGCCCCAGTTGCAAATGATGCGCGCCGCCGAAGACGGCTTCCGGTGTATCCGGATCGAATTCAAACAGGCTGTGGATAGTGGCGTTAAAGGCGGCGGTGTCGCACTGGCCGGTGCGCGCCAGCCGGTCGACGAGATATGCAGCCTGCACGACACCCGCGAGCGCGAGCGTGCGGTTCTGGATGCCCGATAAGGGTTCGGTCATAGATCGACCGCCGCTTCGATCACGCCGCCGCCCAGGCAAATGTCAGCGCCCTTTTCCTTGTCATAAAAAACGCACGATTGTCCCGGTGTGATGGCGCGCTGCGGTGCCCCGAAACGCACCAGGTAGCCATCGCCATCGCGTGCCAGCACGCAGTCCTGATCGGGCTGGCGGTAGCGGGTTTTGGCGGCGAGCTGTGCCGGCAGGGTTGGCTCGGCGCCGGCGATCCAGTGAATTTGCGACAGCCGCAGTGCATTTTTGAACAGGCGCGGATGATCGGTGCCCTGCGCAACCACCAGCACATTGCGCGTGAGATCCTTTTCGACCACATACCACGGCTGTTCACCGGCGCCGTGCACGCCACCGATTCCCAAACCCTGACGCTGGCCGATGGTGTGATACATCAGGCCGTGGTGTTCGCCGAGTGCGCGGCCGTCGACATCTTCAATCACTCCGGGCTGTGCCGGCAGATACCGTTGCAGAAAATCCTTGAAGCGGCGTTCGCCGATAAAACAAATCCCTGTCGAATCTTTTTTGTCGTGGGTGACAAGCTGGTGTTTACGGGCAATCTCGCGCACGGTCGCTTTCGGCAATTCACCGACCGGAAACAGGGTTTTCGCGATTTGTGTGCCGCCGACCGCGTGCAGGAAATAACTCTGGTCTTTATTACCGTCGAGACCTTTTAACAGTTCAGCGGAGGTAGCGGTGCTGCGATTGCGTGCGTAGTGACCGGTCGCAATAAAGTCCGCGCCGAGCACTATCGCGTAGTCGAGAAACGCCTTGAATTTGATTTCCTTGTTGCACAGGATGTCCGGATTGGGTGTTCTGCCAGCTTTGTATTCCGCCAGAAAGTGCTCGAAAACCCGGTCCCAATATTCAGCGGCAAAATTGGCTGTGTGCAAACGAATACCCAGCCGGTCCGCCACCTGCTGCGCGTCTGCCAGATCCGTC
>JBEVMI010000164.1:0-3562 GCA_040508685.1 Spongiibacteraceae bacterium | reverse complement strand
GCCAATTGGCGGGTTTGTTTTTAGCGCAATTAATTAATCACACCGCACACCATGCGCGCACCACCACCGCCCAACGGCGCCGGCTGGTCGGCGTGGTTGTCGCCGCCGGCATGAACCATCAACGCGTGGCCGCGCACGTCGGCCAATTTCAAACGCGGCGCGAGCACGGCATAAGTCGCCGTGCCGTCAGCCGCCACGACCAGCCCCGGCAAATCACCCAAATGTCCGACACCCCATGGCTCGCCATGCTGACCGGTCTTTTTCGGATCGAGGTGACCGCCCGCGGCCTGCGCAGGGGTCATCGTGCCCTTGTTGTCGGCGGGTGCGCAGCTCGGATTTTCGTGCACATGAAAACCGTGCAGCCCGGCTGGCAGCCCGGTCAGTTGCGGATGAAATACCAGACCGTACTGCGTTTCCTCGATACGCACGGTACCGACGGCAGCGCCGACGCCCTTGGCATCAACCCGATTCATCGTTACGGTGACATCCGCCGCTGCAGCGACCATCGACAGCGGCAATGCCGCAACAAACAACGTCAATTTTTTCATTTTTTTCTCTCTCGTTGAATAGTTTCCAAATTGGGTTTGGTGATACTCAAATATCGCCGAGCAGGGTTTGATACAACAAAAGATGTTCGACCGAAAAACAACAAAAAATAATTTCGTGGATGCCCGGAAAACTGCCGGCACTATTGCGCACCGTCGCTACCGCAATTTTTGCGGCGTATTCGACTGGATACCCGTAAACACCGGTGCTGATCGCGGGAAATGCAATCGATGTCAGCCTTTGCGCCGCCGCCAGCTCCAGCGAACGCCGATAACACGAAGCCAGTAACTCTGCCTCGTTATTATCCCCACCCTGCCATACCGGACCCGCGGTATGAATTACATATCTTGCCGGCAGCAAGTAACCCTGCGTTAATTTCACGCCACCGGTTTCGCAACCGCCGAGGCCACGACACTCTTCCAGCAACTTTGATCCTGCAGCACGATGGATGGCGCCATCAACACCACCGCCACCCAACAACGTCGTATTCGCTGCATTGACAATAACGTCGACGTCCAGCGTCGTGATATCGGCTTGCAGTGCGTGAATGCGCGTGGTCATCGGGAAGCCACCTCTTTCGCGTGAGCGTTAAAACTTATCACTTCGCGCGGCAGGCCATTGACCGCCAAACACATCGTTTTGGCTACTTCAGCCTAGCCAACGATTTTTTCGAGCGCCTCGCTGACACTATGTAAACTCGTCGGGCGCACCGTGCGGGCAACTTCTTTGCCGTCACGCATAAAAATTAACGTCGGCCACAACTTCACGCGAAACGAGCGGCCCAGCGGCCGGCCGGGACCGTCCTCTACTTTTAAACGCGGCACCTGCGGATATTGCGCGAATGCCTCGGCAATGATCGGCTGCGCGGCGCGACAATACCCACACCAGTCGGTGCCGAATTCGAGCACCACGGCGCCGCGCATGCTGTCGATTTCTGCCCGCTGCGGTTCGGCCGTGTTATAGGGTTCGCTCATGCCCATCGTTTATTTCTCGGAAGACGGCATACGCATGAATTCGGCCGACGGCATTTGCGCAAACTGCTGTGCATCATCGTGGATTTCAAACCAGTCTATTTTGGAGTCGACAAAAATATGCGCCTGCGGCCCTGTGGCTGGCAACACATCGAGGGTGCCCAGACGCAGCCGCAAGATATCCGGCGCCGTGCCACGCCGACTGAAAAGCTGCGAACCACAATTCGAACAAAAAAAGCGTTTCACTTCCGGCATGTCAAACGATTTCAGAAAGTCATCGCCGGCGAGGACGACAAAATCTTTCGCCGCTGCGGGGGCGTTGAATGCCACCACCGAGCCATTTGCCTTACGACAGCGCGAACAATGGCAGTAGACGCTCGCGCCGAGCTCGCCGCGCACTTCGTATTGGATTTTTCCGCAAAGACAACTGCCGCTGTGCATGACAACTCTCCAGCGTTGATTGACGAAACGGTCAGGGCGTTTCCCCGACGCGGGCAGCGGTCTGGAGCAGCTGAAGCTCAGTCGACCTCGCCCTGATGATCCATCATGTGACCGAGCTTGCCGGCCTTGGTCGCGAGATATTTGGCGTTGTGGGGATTCTGACCGGTTTGCAGTGCAAGGCGTTCGCTGACTTCGATGCCCTGCTTTTTCAGCGCGGTGACCTTGCGCGGGTTGTTGGTCATCAGGCGCACCGACTTGATCTGCAGATGTTCGAGCATCATTTTGCAGATACTGTAATCGCGCATATCGGCGCCGAACCCGAGTTGCTCGTTGGCTTCGACAGTGTCGGCACCGGCATCCTGCAGTTTATAGGCGCGGATCTTGTTGATCAGGCCGATACCGCGGCCTTCCTGCCGCAGATACAGCAGGGCACCGCGACCCTCGTCGGCAATGCGTTGCAACGCAGTTTCGAGTTGGGAACCACAATCGCAGCGCATGCTGAACAACGCGTCGCCGGTCAGGCATTCAGAGTGGACGCGGCATAACACCGGCTGGCCGTCGGCCACATCGCCGAGCGTGAGCACCACGTGTTCCTTGCCGGTAGCCGTATCCTCGAAGCCATGCATTTCGAATACCGCCCACGGGGTCGGCAATCGGGAAGATACGACGTAACGCACAGACACGAGCAGCTCCAGGATGGGGAAAGGGCGGCCATTCTAGCATCTAGTGCTTTCGCCCAAGCGCCTCCGCACCGGCACTTATATCGCTTTAGCCAGAGCCCGTCGCAACATTGGCGAGGGCAGCAATTTTGCGAGAGGCGTTAGTACTTCTGCCGGAGATACATGATGCCGTTTTCCTCGCGCATGCCCACGTGCTGCAGGAAGGTAGTCCCCAGCAGGATATGCGTCGGAAAGCTGCCAACAATTACCGTGGCATCCACATAGCTGGCCGTTATTTCGCCAATGACGATCTTGTCGAGCACGACGCTGTAACCCTGGGCGACGCCGCTGGCGGTGCTGACCATGATCGGCGTGCCCCGTTTCTGGTAGTCGAGGCCGAGCCGGTCGGCGGCGATACTGTTCAACGCCACACTGTTGGCACCGGTGTCGACCAGCACCAGATTGCGGCGGCCATTGATGGTCGCCGTGGTGATGTACTGATGGCGGTCATTGCGCGGAATCTGCACTTCGCTCTGATCCGGCTCCTCAAATGTGCCCGCGATACGATTGGACAGGTTCAAGGTACTGCGCCGGCCGTCGATCTCGACCACCGCCTCGCGCGGGGAGGCGCTGACCAGCAGCACACCTTCCGGGCTGCGCTGGCCGGTACGCAGCAGTCGCTGCTCCTGATCGATGCGCAGAATTGCCGAATTTTTCATCAGCGCCTGCGCCTCGACTCGAGTGGCGGCATCCGCGGCCAATGCCACCGTTACTCCGGTAGCGACCAGTAAAAGCTTAAAGAGAAGTTTCATGCGGGAACCCGAATCCGTCCGACCGCCCTCAATGACGGTACTGCAGGTCATTGGAAAATGATGACCTGTGCGCCCACAAGCATAGCCAGTAAACGGCAATCGACAGGCAAAAAGAAGGGGCCCGCAGGCCCCG
>JBEVMI010000016.1:0-4072 GCA_040508685.1 Spongiibacteraceae bacterium | reverse complement strand
GCGAGAAACTCGCTCTTGGCGCGATTCGCACTGTTGGCATCGCGCGCCTGCTCCAACGCTCTCTGTAATGCAGCCTCGACGCGTTTGCGATCGCTGATGTCCTCGACTACAGAAATGAAATGGTCCGGCGTACCGTCACTCTGCCAGGTCAGCGACACCGTCAGGTTGGCCCAGACCAGGCTGCCGTCTTGGCGAATGTACCGCTTCTCCATGGCATAGCTGGCAATCTCACGCGCCAGCATGCGCTTGAGGTGATCCAGATCCGCATGCAGATCGTCCGGGTAAGTCAGATCCTGGAAGGTCTTGCTAAGCAACTCCTGCTCGGTATAACCCAGTATGTCGCACAGCTTTTGATTGACACGGAGCCAGCGGCCGTCGGGCGCTACTACGGCCATTCCCAGCGCCGCCTGCTGGAAGGTCGACTCGAATCGCATCCGGCTGTCCTGAACGGCTGCAAAGGCGATGTCACGAGCGTGTTTAATGCGCCGCAACTTATCGATCAGGATCGTCAACAACAGGCTGGTACCGATAAACAATGCGCATCGGAAAACATTCAAATCGGAAGCGATGGTGAAACTGCCGCTCGGGGGAATGATCCAGATGGCACCGATAGCGCTGATCAGCGTCGCCAGCAGCCCCGGCAGAAGGCCACCGTAAATGGCGGCCGCAACGATCGGCACCATCAACGGCAGCAAAAACGGGCCGTCACCAAAGGTCCACGGTGTCAGGGTTATCAAACCCAGGGCCAGGAAAGGTGTCAGTAACGCGAGTACGTAACAGCGTACCGCGGGGTCGCTCGGTTTCATCAGGTTGTGATTTCTGTCGTCTGTGCTTGCGCGTTTATCCGCTGCGCGCAAGCGTGTCGGGCGCGTGGTCGTCATGTCCCACGTCGATGAAGACTAGCAGAAGCAGCCGGCCTTCTACTTATCGGCGCGCACAGAGAGCGGTATCCGCAGGCGCCAGAGTCGACCACATCCCCACCAGCACCCAGCCGGCGGATATGGGACCAAAGCCCAATATCTCGCCGCAAAGGTTGGCCGTAGGATCGGCCCCACCCTCCTATCCATCAGGACAAAAACCATGCGTACCGCAACCCAAACAGCAATGACGACGACATTACTCGCGCTGTCTTTTATCACCGTGCCCGCACTGGCGCAGGTCACCCCACAGGAACACACGGTAACCGAGAGTCAGGCCGGGCTAGTCAACAGAACATCCACGGCCAGAGTATCTGTCGTGGTTACCGCTATCGATAAGGCAAAACGCAAGTTGACACTGAAGGCCCCGGACGGCCGCGTATTCGACGTGATTGCCGGCAGCGAAGTGAGAAATTTCGATCAGATAAAGGTCAAGGATGCCGTTAATGTCGCCTACCTGAGATCGGTGACGCTGGACCTGAAAAAACCCGGAGAAACAGCCAGCCCTTCAGCGAGCAGCATTGCTGCACGCGCCGAACCGGGTGCCCAACCTGGCGCTTTCGCTGCTGACGCCATCACGATTGTCGCCGACGTCATCGACGTTAATCCCGCCAACAAAACCATTGCGCTGCAGGGTCCGCAAGGCAATATCGTCGAGCTCGACGTCAAAAATCCGGATCAATTCAAGGTCGTGAAAAAAGGCGACAAGGTAGAAGTGACCTACGCCGAAGCAATTGCAATTTCAGTCGAACCGGCCACGAAAAAAGAGGTGAAATAATTCAGGGTTGTGCGTTACACACCGGCTCCCGCCTTCGCGGGAGCGAAGACTTACGGTTTGATCTCAATGGGCGTGCCCACATCAACCGCCTGCCACACCGCCTCCATATCCGGATTGCTGAGCGCAACGCAGCCATCCGTCCAGTTGAATTTGCGCGTGATGAACCAGGCCTTGCCCAAATAATTTCTCTGTCCGTGAATCATGATGGCGCCGCCCGGCGCAACGCCGCGTCGTTTTGCCCTTTCGATATCTGCGTCGTTCGGATAGGAAATGCGAATGGCCTTGTAGAAATCGCTGTCCGGCTTTTTAAAATCCAGCAGGTAGTGCCCCTCGGGCGTACGTTTATCACCCTCCTGCCGTTTGTGTCCGACCGGGCGCGCGCCGAAGACAACGGGATACGTCGCGAGTTTGCGGTCACCACTGTAGAGGCTGAGCGTTTTTTTGCTTTTTATGACGACGACACGATCGGCTTTTTCGGCAGCACAAATACCGAGTGAAAAAACAATCAAAAATAACGCGACTATTTTCTGCATATCACCCCTAATAAACTTTCTGATTCACACGCCGCTAATTCACAACAAGAGAAAGGAGCACACCATGTCTTATCGTTGGCCACTCGTCACATTGACGCTGATCAGCGTCGGCGCGCACGCCGCAGACAGTTGCCTGCCGCCGCAATTGTCCGCGCAGGCGGAAGGTTTTGTCGAAGCGGTACCGGATACGGTGGTGGTCGATGTCACCCTCAGTCACACTGCCGCGACTCTCGCCGAAGCCAAAAAACGCGTCGACCAGATCGGCAATGGCGTGATTCGCGCGGCCGACCAGCAGGGTATTCGCAAGGATGATGTGCAGGCCAGCAAAATTCAGGCGGCGCCGGACTACGACTGGAACAACGGCCAGCGCACCTTGCGCGGCCAGCAGGTATCGCGGCAATTCGAATTGAAATTGCGCGACGTCGAACGTTACGGCGCGCTGGTGCAGGCATTGGCCGATGCCGAAGTCACGCAGATCAACGGCATTCGCACCGAGTTTTCGAAACAGCAGCAACTGGAACAGGAGGCACTGGCGCAGGCGATCGCCAATGTCCAGGCCAAGGCAAAAACGATGGCCGCCGGTTTCGGGCGCAAAATCGAAGGAGTGATCAGCGTCAACGAGGACGGCAACTCACCCCAGCCGGTTCACTATGAGTTGCGTGCGAAAACCATGACGACATCGACGTCCGCCAACAACGAATCCGAATTGACGGTCGGTAAACGTCGCATCGTCAAAAACATCTCCGCGACTTTTCGTCTCGATGGCGATTGCACGCCCCGCTAAAAAAGCCTGTGAAAAAAAGCCCGCCATGATGGCGGGCTCTTGACATGCCCGGCGCGACTTAGGCGACAGCGCGTTGCGCCGTCACCAGTGCAGCGAGTTCATCGCCATCGATCGATTCTTTCTGCAGCAATGCGCGCATGATCGCATCGAGCGCCGGCCGCTGCAGACGCAGCAGATCCTCGCACTCGCGCCCCAGGCGTTGCAACATTTGCTCGGCACTCGCGATCGGCCCGTTCAGATCGGGCCGCATATTCAACTCGCTCAACGCATCGAGACTGAACAGGTTGCCGTCGTCGCCGAGCCCCAGTGTCGCCACCATCGACAACGCAATCTTCGAAGCCTCTTTCAAATCCTGCGCCGCACCGCTCGAACATTCGCTGTAACAGAGCAGCTCAGCCGCGCGCCCGGCGAGCAGCATCTTGATGCGATTCTCCAGAAATGAACGCACATACAAACGCTGATCGCTGGCCGGGGTAATCAAGGTGACACCGAGACTCTGGCCGCGCGGCACGATGGTGACCTTTTCGACATTCCCGACTTCGAGCAGATAACCTGCGAGCGCGTGACCGGCCTCGTGCACGGCGATACGCTCGCGTTCGGCTTCGGTCAGCACCGTCGCGGTCAGCGGCAGTTCGCCGATACGACAGACTTCAATCGCTTCGAGAAAATCGCTCATCTCAACCACTTGAGCATTCCGTTTGGCGGCAACCAGCGCGGCGTGATTGACGATGTAGGCGATCGCCGCCGGCGCCAGACCAATCGTCAACCGCGCCAGTTGGACGTGATCGATATCGGCAGCCGTGGAGATTTTTTTGGCGTACAGATCGAACAGCGCGGTGCGATCGGCGACCGTCGGCAACGCCATCTGGATCTTGCGATCGAAGCGCCCTTCGCGCAGCAGCGCCGCATCGACGCGATCGGTGTAGTTGGTGGCGCCGATGACGATGACGCCACTGTCGTGGGTAAAACCGTCGAGTTCGGCCAGCAGTTGATTGATGATGCGATTGCCCTCGGATTCGGCGGCGTCGCCGCGCTCGCTGGCGGTGCGGCGGCCGATGCC
>JBEVMI010000447.1:0-10477 GCA_040508685.1 Spongiibacteraceae bacterium | reverse complement strand
CGGCGTAAGCTTCAAAGGTCAGCACGGTAAATTCGGCGAGCACTTTGGCATCGCGATCGAAAATATTGATCAGCGGCAGGTTGTGACGTTTGCCGACTTCGTAGTCGTTGAAATCGTGCGCGGGGGTGATCTTGACGCAGCCGGTGCCGAATTCCTTATCGACATATTCATCGGCAACAATTGGAATCAAACGATTCACGATGGGCAGGCGAATCTGTTTGCCGATCAAATGTTGATAACGTTCGTCATCCGCGCTGACGGCAACGGCGGTATCACCCAACATCGTTTCAGGGCGCGTCGTCGCTACCACGAGGTGGCCGGAACCATCCGCGAGCGGATAGCGGAAATGCCACATCGAGCCCTGTTCTTCTTCCGACAGCACCTCGAGGTCGGACACCGCGGTGTTGAGTTTCGGGTCCCAGTTGACCAGACGTTTGCCGCGATAGATCAGGCCTTCGTCGAACAGGCGCACGAACACTTCCTTAACGGCATTCGAGAGACCGGGGTCCATCGTAAAACGTTCGCGCGACCAGTCGACCGATGAGCCGAGGCGGCGAATCTGGCGCGTGATGTTGTTGCCGGATTCGGCTTTCCACTCCCAGACTTTATCGAGAAACTTTTCACGGCCGAGATCGTGGCGCGTGGTGTGCTGTGCACCGAGCTGGCGTTCGACCACCATCTGCGTCGCGATGCCGGCGTGATCGGTACCGACCTGCCACAGCGTGTTGTGGCCTTTCATGCGGTGATAGCGGATCTGTGTATCCATGATCGCGTTATTGAAGCCGTGGCCCATGTGCAGCGAGCCGGTCACGTTCGGCGGCGGAATCATGATGCAGTAGGGCACGCCGCTGCCGCTCGGCTTGAAATAGCCCTTCTGTTCCCAGGTTTCGTACCAGCGGGTTTCGATGTCGGCGGGCTGAAAGGTTTTATCCATGACAATAACGGTCTCGATTGGGTCGATGAGATGACGACAACGGCATTGGGGCGGCAACGATAAAAGCATTCCCTCGCGGCACGCCATTGCGGTGTCGCGCCCGGGCGGGGAGGAGGGGGCTTGCGAAAGGCCGACCCGTAAAAGTTTCGGCCCGGCAGTATACCGTGGCGAGGGGGTCGGGCCAAAAACTCCGCCGCGTCTTCGTGCCATTTGATTGCTTGCAATTAAATTGTGTGCAATATAAATTTGCCGGACGTTGCAGACGGGTATTCCTGCTTTGCGCTCCCATCGAAGATCGTTATGACCAAACCAGTCAAAACCAGTCGTCCGGCCAGAATCGAAGCATTGCGGCTCGAGAATCAGCTCTGTTTCGCCTTGTACGCCACCACCAATCGCATGACCCGACTCTATCAGCCGCTGTTGGCCGAGCTGGGGATTACCTATCCGCAGTATCTGGTGTTGCTGGTGTTATGGGAGCAGGCGCCGCGTTCGGTCGGTGCGATCGGTCAGGAACTGGATCTCGATTCGGGCACGCTGACGCCGTTGCTGAAACGCCTGGAGACTGCCGGTTTTGTCACACGTATACGCGATACTGCCGACGAGCGCCGCGTGATCATTTCGCTGACGGAGGCGGGTGCACAATTGCGCGAGCGCGCCGCGGAAATTCCCGGCCAGCTTGCCTGCCGTGTCCAACTGTCGCGCGCCGAAGCGATCGCGCTGCGCGAACAGCTCAAACAACTTCAACGTGCGCTGGCGATGGATTGACCGTCGCCAACGTTATTCGCAATACCATCGAGGAGACAGTGATGAGCAATCTGACGCAAATTTCATTCAAGGGGATGGACGGTGCCGACGCAAAACTCGCGGATTACGAAGGTTCAGTGGTGTTGATTGTCAACGTCGCTTCCGCCTGCGGCCTGACACCGCAGTACGAAGGCCTGGAGGCACTGTACGAACAAAAACGCGAACAGGGTTTAGTCGTCCTGGGTTTTCCGGCCAACAATTTTGGCGCGCAGGAACCGGGCACCAACGAAGAAATTGTCGAGTTTTGCACCGGCAAGTTCGGCGTGAAATTCCCGCTGGCGCAGAAAATTTCCGTAACCGGCGCCGATATTCATCCGTTGTATCAACAACTGGTTGCTGCCCAACCCAAGGCTGTGCAAAACACGGATAGCAAACTGCGTGCAACGCTGGAGTCGCACAATCTCGGCCCTAAAAACGACACTGATGTGATGTGGAATTTCGAGAAATTCCTGATCAATCGTCAAGGTGAAGTAGTGGGACGTTTTGCGCCGGATATCACCCCGGCCGATCCGCGTATCACCGCGGCGATCGAAGCCGAGTTGGCAAAATAGAAAAGCAAAAGCGATGAAGTAAATTTGTCAGTAGGTGTCGTGCGGAAAAAATGATCCCCTCACCCTTGCGGGCACTCCCCATTCTCCGTAATAGAGAGGTCGCAGCGGGAGTCATTCGTGGTTGGCGCGAAGCGACGGAGGGGTCAGCCGGTTTGCCACAGCGCACGCCGTTGCAAATACGCATTGCGTGCAATTTCCACATCTTTCAGAAACGGCTCCAGCTCCGACAGCAACAGCGCCTGCGGCCCATCGACCAGCGCTTCTTTTGGGTTCGGATGGAAGTCCACCAGAATCATGTTGGCGCCGGCGATCACGCCCTGCGCCGTCGCATGCAATAAATCGAGCACGCCATCCGGCGCGCGTTCGCGTGATCCGACCGAATGCGAGGGATCGATACATACCGGCATCCGTGTCAGGCGTTTGATACTGGGAATCTGGGCAAAATCCACCATATTGCGATGTGGCGCGCCGTATTCGCTTTTCATGCCACGCAGGCAAAAAATCACGCGGTCGTTGCCTTCGCTGGCGAGATATTCGGCCGCGTTCAGGGACTCATTCAGCGTGATGCCGAAGCCGCGTTTTAGCAGTGCCGGATAACGATCCTGTTTGCCGATGGCTTTCAGCAATTCGAAATTCTGCGTGTTGCGCGTGCCGATCTGCAAAATTACACCGGTGGGGTTGCCGGTGGCGGCGAGCGCATCATCGATATCCTGAATGTGGCTTTCGTGCGTCACTTCCATGGCGATAGCCTTGATACCGTACTTGCCGGCCAGCTCGAATACCCACGGCAGACACTCGTGGCCGTGGCCCTGAAATGCGTAGGGGTTGGTGCGCGGTTTGTAGGCGCCCATGCGCGTGCAGGTCTGGCCGTTGTCGCGCAGCGCGCGCAACATCGTCTCGACATTTTTGGGATTGTCGACGGCACACAGCCCGGCAAATACATGCAATGAATCCTGATCGAAACGCAGGCCATGGTAATCGAAACCGCTGACGCGTTTGTCGTCCTTGTGG
Source organism: Spongiibacteraceae bacterium (assembly GCA_040508685.1). Classification (GTDB taxonomy): domain Bacteria; phylum Pseudomonadota; class Gammaproteobacteria; order Pseudomonadales; family CAMLJR01; genus CAMLJR01. The sequence continues at coordinate 7,177 of JBEVMI010000447.1, read as the reverse complement.
CGGCCGAGCACGCGGTATTCCTCGGAAATACGCACCGCCCGTTCAACCGCCGGCAGGGTTTCGATTTCGGTGATGTCCAGCGTTTTGGTATTGCCGATAAGATAAATTTCGGTGAGCGTCTGCTGCTGGCCCTGCACCTTGTGCGGTTTGATGCTGATGCCTGGCAACTGCTGCAAATAGTTGAGCGTGGTGCGATACGCTTCGCCGGCTTCGTCGATATCCGCGTGCAGGATCAGTAGCATGACGAACTCCTGTTACTTCTGTTGTTGCGGGGCTCGGAAATTTAATCCGATTCGGGCTCTTCGGCATGCGCAGCGGTGGCGGCCACCTGCTGCCGTCGTGCCGCAATCTGTACCTGAAAAATATGGCGGGCGATCAATTGGCGATCGGCGTCGCGCAGGCGCACGAATTGCACCACGTTGCGCTGTGGGGGCTCGTCGCGGTTGGCGATTACCTCGCCGTAACAGACGATGCCGATCTGTTCGGGCAGCAGCGTCAACTCCAGGGCCAGCGTACTGCCCACCTCGAGTTTGGGGTCGACCAGCAGGGACAGGCCACCTTCGCTCAGCGAAATCTCCTGCGCCGCGATACCGGCATGGTCGGGGTCGCGCGCCAGCAATGCACCGGCGATCAATTCGATCTTGCGGTTGATGCCGCGCAAATACTGACCGAGGTCGCGACTTTGTTCAGCGATCGTGCGCAATACGTTATGATTCTCGCGATCGATGTTGCGCAGCTCGCGCATCACCCAGAATAAATCGCTGTCATCGAAGTGACTTTCTGCAGGAGCCGCTGTAGCGACCTCGGCGCTGACTACGCAGTAACGCAGCAGGGCGCGGTCCTCGACGCGAAAATATTCGCGGCGATCGGCGCCGCTGTTGTCCGCAGCCGCGGGATCAGCACTGGGATTGCCGGTGGATGTATTGCCGATGGAGGGATCTGGCGACACGCTGGCGAACTCCCGCGCAATATGGGTTGATTAGACAGGTCTGGGCCACAGCACTTTAGTACGCCGCGACCCCGCTCACAACGGGCAGCGATCGACTGTTCACCTCCACTTTCGGGACGACGGATTTATGTTCAGGCCTCTGGCCTTGTTTATCGGCTGGCGCTACACCCGTTCGCGGCGCCGCGATCATTTCATCTCATTCATTTCGCTGATTTCCCTGCTGGGCATGATTCTCGGTGTCGCCGCGCTGATCGTGGTGATGTCGGTGATGAACGGCTTCGAGGGAGAGTTGCGCGGCCGCATTCTGGCGTTGATTCCACACGGCTTCGTCGATGTGCCTGTCACTGCACGCAACGGCGCGATGACCGACTGGCGCGAGCGTGCGGATGAGATCGCGAAACAGCCGGGTTTTGTCGCCGCCGCACCGTATATCGGCGGCAGCGCCATGCTGAGCAATAACGGCCAGGTGCGTGGCGTGCAATTGTGGGCGATCGACGTGGCGTACGAGCAGCGCGTGTCGGATATCGGTCGGCATGTCATTGACGGCAACTACGGTGCGCTGCCGCAACAGCCGTTTGGCATTGTGCTCGGCGATTATCTCGCGGCTAATTTGGGTGTGACGGTCGGCGATACCGTCGACGTCATCCTGCCGAAAGTCACCGTGACCCCGATGGGTGTGTTTCCGCGCCAAAAACGTTTCACCGTCGTCGCCATTTTCAGAAGCGCGTCCCAGCTCGATAGCAGCACGGCATTTATTCGTCTCGCCGATGGCCAGCGGTTGTATCAGCTCGGCGACGCAGCGACCGGCCTGCGCGTAGCGGTCGACGATTTGTTTCAGGCACAGACGTTGTTGTCGAAATGGAATGCGGCGCAGGGCAATCAATTTGTCGTGCGCGACTGGAGTCGCACGCAGGGCAGTCTGTTTGCCGCAGTGAAAATGGAAAAGACGATGATCGCGTTGCTGTTGCTGGTCATCGTTGCGATCGCCGCATTCAATATCGTGTCAATTCTGACGATGATGGTGAATGACAAACGCGCCGATATCGCGGTGCTGCGCACGATGGGCGCGCGGCCCGGCACGGTGATGCGGATTTTTGTGGTGCAGGGCGCGGTAATCGGTTTCGGCGGTATCGCCATTGGTGCGTTGCTCGGTGTGCCGGCGGCGTTGTATACCGGCGATATCGTCACCTTTTTCGAGTCGCTGTTGCGCACTCGGATATTCGATCCGCAGGTGTATTTCATCACGCGCATTCCCTCCATTCTGGTCCCCGGCGATGTCGTGCGCGTTTGCCTGTTGGCGTGGGGGTTGAGTTTTCTCGCCGCGTTATATCCAGCGTGGCGGGCGGCGCAAATTCAGCCTGCGGAAGCATTGCGATATGAATAATTTCGAGGATATGTAATTGTCAGAACCATCCCCCGTAGTTCTCGAATGCCGCGATCTGCACAAAAGCTATCGCGAAGGCCCGATTGATCTCGCGGTGCTGACCGGCATCAATTTTTCGATTCGCCGCGGCGAGCGTGTCGCGATTGTCGGCACTTCCGGTTCTGGTAAATCGACGCTGCTGAATATGCTGGGCGGTCTCGATACACCGACCTCGGGTGGTGTCATCGTGCAGGGGCAATCGTTTGCTGAGCTCGATGAGCAGAAACGCAGTGCGTTGCGCAATCGCACGCTCGGTTTCGTTTACCAGTTTCACCACCTGCTCGGCGAATTCACGGCGTTGGAAAATGTGGCGATGCCGTTGCTGATTCGCGGCGAGCCAGTGCCGGTCGCGCGCGCTGCCGCGCAATCCATGCTGGAGCGCGTCGGTCTCGGCAAACGCGTACAACACAAACCGTCCGAACTTTCCGGCGGCGAACGCCAGCGTGTTGCGATTGCGCGCGCGTTGGTCGCTCAGCCGCTGTGCGTGCTGCTCGACGAACCGACCGGCAACCTCGATCGCACCACCGCGGAGACAATTCACGAATTGATGCTGCAGCTCAATCGCGAATTGAATACCTGTTTTGTCGTCGTCACGCACGATCCAATTCTGGCGCAGCGGATGGATCGTGTATTGACGCTCGTCGACGGCCAGTTGCAGGAATTGCAGCCGGATGTTCAGCGCGACCCATTGCGCGAGGATGTTTGATGTTTCATCCGTTCGGCGTATTTATCGGTACGCGTTACACCAGCTCGCAACGCGGCTCGCGGCTGACGACATTTCTGTCGCGTACGGCGATTGCGGGGCTGGTGATCGGCGTGGGTTTATTGATTCTGGTGTTGTCGGTCATGAACGGGTTCGAGCGCGAAATGCGCCTGCGTATTCTCGGGCTGGTGCCGCATATCACGCTGTCGTCAGTCAGTGCGCGCGCTGACTGGCATGCGGCGGCGGCGCAGATTGAACACGTCGCCGGTGTGGCCGGGGTAGCGCCGTTGCTGCAATTGAACGGCATGCTGGTCAATAGCGACAAAGTGGCGACGGCGCTGGTGTTCGGTATCGATCCCGGTGCCGAGGCGCGGCTTACCGCATTGCCGCAATTCATTCCCGAAAAAAATCTGCTGGCGTTTGCCTCGGAGCGGGGCAGCATCATTCTCGGCGCGGGTATCGCGGAAAAACTCGCGGTGAAGGAGGGCGACGACATCACCTTGATCCTCCCTGACAACCATGCCGGGAATACAACGGCGAACGCACATATCGATCGATTTAAAGTGGTCGGAGAGTTGCGCAGTGGCACCGAGCTGGACGAGACCCTGGTACTGCTGCGGCTCGACGATGCACAGCAATTATCCGAAGTCGGCGACAGCGGTATCGCTCTGCGAGTGATGACCAATGATCTGTTCGATGCGCCGGCGCTGGCCGCGCAATTGTGGCAACAATTTCGCGATCAGTATTACGCCTCTGACTGGACGCGTACGCAGGGCAATCTCTACACCGCCATTCAATTGTCGAAGCAACTGGTGGGTTTGATGCTGGCGATCATCATCGCCGTCGCCGCATTTAACGTGGTCTCTGCGCTGGTGCTGGTGGTGAACGACAAGCAGGGCGATATCGCCATTCTGCGCAGCCAGGGCGCGACCTCGGGCGGCATCATTCAGATATTCCTGGTGCAGGGGTTTCTGGTCGGTGTGAGCGGCACTGCGCTCGGTGTGCTTTTCGGGGTCGGGCTATCGCTGGTGATCACCGATCTGGTGGCGCTGATCGAAAACATATTTCAGGTGCAGTTTTTAAAAGCGGATGTTTATCCCATCAGCTATCTGCCGTCCGATATACGTCTGCCTGACGTCTTGCGGGTCGCCGGGACGGCGCTGGTGATGAGTACGCTGGCAGCGCTTTATCCCGCCTGGCGCGCAACCAAAGTGCAGCCGGCGGTGGCGTTGCGGTATGACTGAGCGCAGGGGCTAGTCCCCCGATTTTTTATGCCGCAGCGCACGCGCCTTCCAGCGCAACCCTACCTGCAACCGCCAGAACACCCGCACGATCAGTGCGCAGGCCGCGCCTGCCAACAATCCCGAGACGATGCTGCCAAGCACGAAGGGCTGCCATAGCGCGCCGGCATTTTGCTGAATCCAGCCGAAGGTGGGTTCAAATTGGGTGGGCAGTGATTGGCCCAGCAATTTTGCGCCGACCATATAGGACACCCCGAAAAAAAAGGGCATCGTGAATGGGTTTGAGGTCCACACCAGCGCCACGCTGATCGGCAGGTTGGCGCGCCACCAGATGGCGAGCGCACCGGCGATCAGCATTTGCGACGGCAGTGGCACGAAGGCGGAAAATATTCCGATAAAAAATGCGATCGATACCGAGTAGCGATTGAGATGCCACAGATTGGCGTCGTGCAGCCAGCGGTTCAGCAGCTGCAATGAGCGGTGCCGGCGCATGAGCTCCGGGTCCGGCATGAAACGTTTGAAGAATTTGCGGGCCATGTACGCGTTTGCGCTGTCGCCTTGAGGGAGCATTGTCGTGGCCGGGCATTATGCCCGCATTCGGCGAACGACCTCTACCGCGATCGGGTAGATCGCTCCGTAAACAACTGACGGATGAAAAATGCGCACAGGGATGATGGCGTGCTGTATCGGCATGGGTGTGGTGGCCTGGTCACCGCTGTTGTTGCCGTGGTGGTGGTTGCTGTTCGGCGGTTGCGGCGTGGTATTCGTAGGGTGGCGATTGCCCGGTGCGCGTGCGCACCGAATCTGGCCACTGGTGTTCGGGTTGAGTTGTGGGGTGGTCTGGGGTTCGCTGTATGGCGCGTTCGTCACCCGCAGCCTGTTGCCGTCTGCACTTGAGCAGCAACCGCTGTGGTTGAGCGGACACATCGTCGATCTGATTGAAACACGTCAAACCTATGGCCGCGAGTCGCAGCGCTTTTTTCTGCGGGTCGACGACTGCCGTCGCGTCGATGGCATCACCTGCAATGTTCCCCTGCACACGGTGCAATTGACGGCCTATCAGCCATTGCCGATTGCCAGCGGCGAACACTGGTGGCTGCGGGTGAAGCTCAAGCGGCCGCATGGTTTTGCCAATCCCGGCGGTTTCGATTTTGAGAGCTGGCAGGTGCAGCGGCGGATCAGCGCGGTCGGCTCGGTCAGCGGGGCCGCGAATGCGGAACGTTTGGCGCCCGCCGCGATAACTTCCAGCGATCACTGGCGCGCGGTATTGCGCGACCGATTGCAGATACAACTCGCCAATTTTCAGTATCGCGGGTTATTGCTGGCGCTGCTGGTTGCCGACGACAGCGAAATTACGCGCGAACAATGGCGGCTGTTTCGCGATACCGGCACGATCCATCTGTTTGTCGTGTCCGGTTCGCATATTGCCTTCACTGGCGGTCTGGTGTGGTGGTTGTGCAATTTATGGCGGCGCTCTCCGCTCGGTGACGGCAGTCGCCGCGAGCAACTGGCGTGCGTATTACCGGCGCTGGCCATCGCCTGTTTGTATGCGTTGATCGCGGGAATGGGACTGCCGATCCAGCGTGCGCTGATCATGTTTGCGGTGGTATTGCTGAGTTCGGTGTGGCGGCGCGACGTGCGTTTTTTCGACGTGTTGCTGCTGGCACTGATACTGGTGTTGCTGCGTGATCCGCTCGCCGCGCGCGACGCCGGATGCTGGTTTTCATTTGCTGCAGTGGCGGCATTGTCATTGGCGTTTTCGTCCTTTACGCAGGGTCATGGCGCCGGACGAGATCGCTGGCGCTGGTGGCGGGCGCAGTGGCTGATTTTTGTCGTGTGCCTGCCGGTTCTGATGATGATCGGCGGCCAACTGACGTTGTTATCCCTGCCGGCCAATCTCATCGCGGTGCCGTTAACGACGATCGTGACGTTACCGCTGGCTTTTATTGCACTGGTCAGCGAGCCGGTGACACCCGTCTTTGCGGGTTGGTGTTGGCAGGGCGCCGATTTATCGCTGCGATTATTGCTGTGGCTGCTCAAGCGCCTGAGTGATTGCGGCGGTCGATTTATTTTTCCGTTAGCGGTGTCGCCACAGGGTTTGTTGTTTGCATTGGCGGCGGTGTTGTTATTGATACTGCCGCGCGGTGTCAAAGCTCGTGGGCTCGCGCCCGTCATGTTGTTGCCGGTATTTTTTCCGCAAGCGGTGGCCATCGACGAAAAAGCCTTGCGACTGACGGTGTTCGACGTGGGCCAGGGGTTGAGCGTACTGGTCGAAACCCGCTCGCATCGATTGCTGTATGACACCGGCCCGGCGTTTGCGGCCGGCTCCAGCGCCGCGGAGTTGGCGGTATTGCCGGCGCTGCGGCAGCGCGGCATCCGCGCGCTCGATTTACTTATGGTGAGTCATCGCGACAGCGATCATGCGGGTGGTGTGACGTCCGTGCTGGCAGAGCTTGCCGTCAAGGATGTGCTGGTGGGTGAACGTCTGCGGTCGCAACACCCATCGAAGCTGCAGCTTCAACCACGAACGCAACAACACGAGCAACAACAAGCGCCACCGCGATTTTGTGTGGAAGGGCAGCGCTGGCAGTGGGATGGCGTCGTGTTTACGGTATTAAATCCCCCCGCGCTGACTCGGGCGGAGGGAAATAAACGTTCCTGCGTGCTGCGTATCGATGCCGGCGCCAGCTCCGTATTGCTGACCGGCGATATTGAAACGACCGTGGAGGCTCGATTGTTGGGTGCGAAATTGGCGCCGGCAACCGTGCTGATCGCGCCGCATCACGGCAGCCGCTCGTCATCCAGCCCGACGTTTGTCGCCGCTGTGCAGCCGCGGTATGTGGTGTTTTCTGCCGGCTATC
>JBEVMI010000431.1:0-5246 GCA_040508685.1 Spongiibacteraceae bacterium | reverse complement strand
ACTTTTTCTCGGTTTTACAAAAACCACCCCCGACCGCCACCTTGTTCCGTGCGCATCGCAAAAGAAAACCGGATGGCGCTGCGATTCAAATGGCACCGTCTTGGTTAATCCGACAGCGCTATCCATGCTTGCTTATTGGCAAGCCTCGCAATCCGGATTGTCGATCGAGCACGCCAGCGGTACGTCAGCGGCTTGTGAAAACTCCGCCGCACTCGAAGCCGCCGCAGAAGAAACCGCATTGAGACTGCCGGTAGTGACCGTCGATTTTTCCGTGCTGGTCGCAGACAGCGCACGCAGGTAATACGTGGTTTTGAGGCCGCGATACCACGCCATGCGATAGGTCACATCGAGTTTTTTACCCGACGCGCCGGCGATGTACAGGTTCAGCGATTGCGCCTGATCGATCCACTTCTGACGGCGGCTCGCAGCATCCACCAGCCAGCGCGGTTCCACTTCAAACGCCGTGGCGTAGAGTGCTTTCAGATCGGCCGGAATACGGTCGATTTTCTGCACGCTGCCGTCGTAGTACTTGAGATCGTTGACCATCACCGCATCCCACAAACCACGCGCTTTCAAATCGTGCACGAGGTACGGATTCACCACGGTGAATTCGCCCGACAGATTCGATTTCACGTACAGGTTTTGATATGTCGGCTCGATCGACTGCGACGCGTCAGTGATGTTCGCAATCGTTGCGGTCGGTGCAATTGCCATCACGTTGCTGTTGCGCATGCCGCCTTTGGCGAGCGTGCGGATCGAGGACCAGTCCAGCGTTTGCGAGCGGTCGACGTCGATAAATTCGGCGCCGCGCTGTTCAACCAGAATGTCGACCGAATCGATCGGCAGCGTGCCCTTGCTCCACAGCGAACCGTCGAAAGTCTGGTAGCTGCCGCGCTCGCGGGCGAGTTCGGCGCTGGCCTTGATCGCAAAGAAGCTGACCGCCTCCATCGAACGATCGGCGAATTCAACCGCTGCATCGGAGGCGTACGGCGTGCGCAATGTGTACAGCGCATCCTGAAAGCCCATGATGCCGAGGCCGACCGGGCGGTGTTTCAGGTTCGAGTTTTTCGCCTGCGGCACCGAGTAGTAATTGATGTCGATAACGTTATCGAGCATGCGCACCGCAGTTTTGATCGTGCGCTCAAGCTTAGTCAGATCAAGCGCGCTCTGGCCCTGCGAATTCTGCGCAATGTGCTGATTCAGATTCACCGAGCCCAGGTTGCAGACGGCGATTTCATCGTTGTTGGTATTCAGCGTGATTTCGGTACACAGGTTCGAGCTGTGCACGACGCCGACATGCTGCTGCGGGCTGCGCAGGTTGCACGGATCCTTGAAGGTGATCCACGGATGGCCGGTTTCGAACAGCATCGACAACATTTTGCGCCACAGGTCCTGCGCGCGAACTTTCTTGAACAGCTTCAGCTTGCCTTCGGCGGCGAGGCGTTCGTATTCGTTGTAACGCGTTTCGAATGCAGTGCCGTACAGGTCGTGCAGGTCCGGCGTATCGGCGGGCGAGAACAGCAGCCACTCGCCATCCTGGAACACGCGCTTCATGAACAGGTCGGGCACCCAGTTGGCGGTATTCATGTCGTGGGTGCGGCGGCGATCGTCGCCGGTGTTTTTGCGCAGCTCGAGAAACTCTTCGATATCGAGGTGCCAGGTTTCCAGATACGCGCACACCGCGCCTTTGCGTTTACCGCCCTGATTCACCGCAACGGCGGTGTCGTTGACGACTTTCAGGAACGGCACGACGCCTTGCGATTTGCCGTTGGTGCCTTTGATATAGGAGCCGAGCGCGCGTACCGGGGTCCAGTCGTTGCCGAGACCGCCGGCCCATTTCGACAACATCGCGTTGTCGTGGATGGCCGCGAAAATGCCGTCGAGATCGTCGGGCACGGTGGTCAGGTAACACGACGACAATTGCGGGCGCAGTGTGCCGGCGTTGAACAGGGTCGGCGTCGAGCTCATGTAGTCGAAACTCGACAACAGGTTGTAGAACTCGATGGCGCGCGCGTTGCGGTCGTCTTCATTGATCGACAGACCCATCGCCACGCGCATGAAAAATATCTGCGGCAGTTCGAAGCGGATTTCGTCGCTGTGGATGAAATAGCGGTCGTACAACGTTTGCAGGCCGAGGTAACCGAACAACTGGTCGCGCTCCGGTTTGAGGGCGGAGCCGAGGCGGGTCAGGTCGAATTCGCGCATGCGTGCGTCGAGCAGTTCCAGCTCGATGCCTTTGGCGATGTAGGCGGGCATCGCAGCGGGATAAAACTGCGTCATCTCGGCCTGGGTGGCGGAGTTGGCGATACCGAGGAAACGCAGACCTTCTTCACGCAGATGATCCAGCAGCAGGCGCGCGGCGACGAAGCTGTAGTTCGGCTCTTTCTCAACTAGCGTGCGTGCGGTAATCACCAGCGAAGTATTGAGTTCGCTGATGGGTACGCCGTCGTACAGGTTCTTCAGCGACTCGCCCAATACCAGCGCGGCGTCGACATCGGCAAGTCCGGTGCAGGCTTCGGCGACGATGGTTTCGAGGCGGCCGAGGTCGAGGAATTCGCGCTGGCCGTTTTCCAGCGTGACGTGCAGGGTCGGGTGCGCTTTGGCCGGCGTCTGCGAGGTTTTGGCGGCGCGGGCGCGGGCGTGTTCTTCGCGGTAGATCACGTAGGAGCGGGCGACTTTCTGCTCGCCGGAACGCATCAGCGCCAGTTCGACCTGGTCCTGGATATCTTCGATATGGATAGTGCCGCCGGAGGCCATGCGGCGTTTGAAGGTAGCGCTGACCATCGCGGCCAGCTTGGCGACGGTTTCATGAATGCGTGTCGATGCAGCCGCGGTGCCGCCTTCGACGGCGAGGAATGCCTTGGTGATGGCGACCGCAATTTTGCTGTCGTCGTAAACGGTTACCGAGCCATTGCGTTTGATAACCCGCAATTGGCCGGGTGCGGTCGCCTGCACGTCTGCCGGCACGGTTGACCGGTTCGATTCCGGGGCGTAACCGCTTTGAGAAGTTTTGTTATCGGCTTGCGTATACATGGGCGCTCCGAAAGAAGGTCAGCAAAAAGTAACGAGTTTTTAACAAGGCAAAGGCAGCACTGAAAAACGGATAGAGGGGGATGCCGCTGAATAAAAAAACCCCAACATCTAGGGGTTCGTGCGGCGTGGGCTACAAGATAATGCGGTTTGGGGTGGGGCGCAAGCGGGGAAAAAAGGGGGCGCCCTGTGTATATGTTGTGGATGGAATTTGGGGTGGGTGAGCACTAACGCCAGTCTGCAGGCTGGCCGCAGGGATGGTGAAAGCAAGCGGATTCTGCGTAATTTACGCATCCGTAATCGCTGCGGGTGCCAAGTGGTACGCGCGGTGCCGCGCTGCCTTCGTCTCAGCAAGCAGCGACACCGCGATGGGGGCTTTAACGAGGTTCTGTGTGGTTCAGTAAAAACTCGATCAGGGCCTTTTGCGAATGCAGCCGGTTTTCGGCTTCGTCCCAGATCACGCTGTGCGGATCCTCCATCAGATCGGCACTGATTTCTTCTTCGCGATGCGCCGGCAGGCAATGCATATAGAGGGCATCGCTCGCTGCCACTCCGAGCAGTTCGCGATTGAGCTGGTAGCCGGCGAAGGCGCGCCGACGCTCATTGATTTCATGTTCGTGTCCCATCGACGCCCAGACATCGGTGGCGAGCAGATGGGCGCCGCGCGCGGCTTCTTTCGGGTCGCGCATGATGGCGACACGATCCTTGTTGGCATCGAGCAGATCCTCGCGCGGCTCAAAACCCTGCGGGCAGGCGATGCGCAATTCAAAATCGAATTGTTTGGCGGCCTGGATGTAGGTCTGGCACATGTTGTTGCCATCGCCGATCCAGGCCACGGTTTTGCCCTGGATCGAGCCGCGGTGCTCGATAAACGTTTGCATGTCGGCCAGCAGCTGGCAGGGGTGAAAGTCGTCGGTGAGCGCGTTGATAATCGGCACCGAAGAAAATTGCGCAAACCGCTCGACGCGGTTATGGCCAAAGGTGCGAATCATGATGATGTCGACCATCGCCGACATTACGCGCGCGCTGTCCTCGATGGGTTCGCCGCGGCCGAGTTGAATGTCTTTTGGCGCCAGAAACATCGCATTGCCACCCATTTGCGCCATGCCTGCTTCAAACGAGACACGCGTGCGGGTCGACGATTTTTCGAAAATCATGCCCAGTACGCGATTGCGAAAGAGATCCTTGTACTGGCGCAGGTGGTGCTCCTGCTTGAATTCAACGGCGCGGTCGAGCACCTGTCGCAGTTCGGCCGGGGTGAGATCCTGCAAGGTCAGAAAATGTCGTACAGCCATGGTTCGACTTGGCCGCTGCAACAGCGCGGCCTCCTCCTGTTATCGATCAATTCTGCCTGACGGGCGTCAGGCAACGGTCGCGCAAAACTCTTCGATCAGCGGTGTCAGCATATCGAGCAGCTGGTCGCTGTGTTCGCGCTGAAAAATCAGCGGTGGCAACAGGCGTACTACGCGATCGGCGGTGACATTGATCAGCAGGCCGCGTTCGAGTGCCTTGCCAACCAGTTCGCCGCAGGGACGATTTAATTCAATGCCGAGCATCAGGCCCGCACCGCGCACGGCGACCACGGCCGGGTTGCCGGTGAAACGCTGGCGCAACTGCTCCAGCAGATAGAGACCTTGGGTGGCGGCGCGCTGGCACAGGTGTTCGGCGGCGATGGTGTTGACCACGGCAAGTCCGGCGGCACAGGCCAGCGGGTTGCCGCCGAAGGTAGAGCCGTGATTGCCGGGCTGAAACAGTTCCGCGGCGGCACCTTGCGCAAGACAGGCTCCGATGGGCACGCCATTGGCGAGCCCTTTGGCGGTGGTGACGACATCAGGGCGAATGCCTGCCTGCTGGTAGTAGAAGAAAGTGCCGGTGCGGCCGTTGCCGGTTTGCACTTCATCCAGCATCAAGAGCCAGCCGCGCTGGTCGCACAGCTCGCGGAGCTGCTTCAGAAAGCCGGTGGGCGGGATATTGATGCCGCCTTCGCCCTGGATCGGCTCCATCAGCACGGCTACCACATCGGCGTTATTGCGGCCGATGGTGTTGATCGCCTCCAGGTCGGCATAGGGCGCGCGGGTAAAGCCGCTCAGCAGCGGTTCAAATCCCGCTTGAATTTTGCGGTTGCCGGACGCGGTCAGCGTTGCCATGGTGCGGCCGTGGAAGGCCTTCTCCATGACAATAATGGTTGGCTTTTCAATGCCTTTGCGGTGGCCGTG
>JBEVMI010000405.1:0-14326 GCA_040508685.1 Spongiibacteraceae bacterium | reverse complement strand
CGAGAGCCAGAACACCCACCGGGTTGTCTCTGTGCAACTGCGGCACGCAGAGCTGGCGGTCAGCCTGAGATTGTTTGAGGAGTTGCCGGTCGAGCACGCTCAGCGCGGTGATCGGCGCGGCATCGGCCGGGCCCAGGGTCGCATCGCGCGTGAGCAGGGCATCGCTGACCAGACTGCGTCCAGCGGCGAGCGGCAGGGCAAAATCGGGTTTGGCGTCGTCGTGACGCGGTTGATTCGCGGTGCCGTCGCTGGCTTCGATACCGAAGGCGGACAGTTGTGTACCGGTGGGGTCGAGCACGAACAGCAGGCTGTGTTCGATATCCAGGGTCAGATATAACGTGCGAATCACCGCCTGTTCGAGTGCGGTCAGCGACTCGCTGCGCCACAGATCGGCGCTGACCTGACCGAGCTGGCTGATTTCGCCGAGACGTTCGCCGAGCAGGTCGTGTGCAGCGTGATCGTCGACGCTGCCGATATCGATGTTGAGATTTAGCGCCATGCGCTCGACATCGGCGGAAATGCGCAGGCGCAATTCCTGAGTCAGTGCTTCGTTGAGGCCGAACAGCTGGTCGGCTTGCGCGATGGCTTCGTCGCCGATGCCGTTGGGTGAACTGAGCTGACTGGCGAGATTGACGATCTTGACCAGATGTTGCGCATCGAGAATCTGGCTGCCGGCTTCGTGGTGATAACGCACCGCGTCGGCCATGAATCCCGCCAATTCCCAGCTTTCGATCAGGCCTGCGCCGACTTCTGCGTGGGTGGTGCCGAAGTGTTCCTGTTCCTGCGCGAGCAGATCGCGGTCACCGGAAGCGGCAGTCCAGGCATCGAGATAACGCTGGCTGTGCCTGCCGAGCAAAATCAATTGCCCCATATCCATCAGCAGGCCGCTGAGATAAGCCTCTTCCGGGGCGCGATACGACGTCAGGGTGGCCAGGATGTGCGCGAAGTTGGCGGAGATCAGCGAGCGCCGCCAGAAGGCGGTCAAAAACGGTTGGTGGCGCGAATGGAAGCGGCTGTAAAACTGTTTGATCGCGGCGGTAATGACGATGGTCTTGACCGTATCGGTGCCGAGGAACAACAACGCGCGGTCGACGGTTTCGCAGCGTGCCTGACGCCGATAGAAGGTGGAGTTCGCAACTCCGATCAGGCGTGTCGCAATCGCGGCATCGTGGCGAATGATTTCCGCCAATCCCTGAAAATTGGCCCGATCCGACTGAATCGTATCCAGAATTCGCACGAGCACTTGCGGCAGGCTCGGAAGCTGTTCCGCCGCCGGGCTTTCTATGGCCATCAATCGTCCTATCTGTGGGGCAAATCCCAATGGGGTCCGGATCATTGTTGCCGTCCCCCGCGACTCCGGTATTGGTCGCGATTGCCGGGGCAGACATTTGGCATTAGCAATAGTCGATGTTGTTCTGCAATCTGCTTAATGTAAAACTGTGTCGCGCATCGCACTTTAATTCTGCCCGAGTATAGCCAAGCGCAGTGCAGGTGACTATTCGTCCGTAACGGATTTGTCGCGCCTTTAGAGGACGCCGGCAACGACTTGCTGATTGTGGATGCCGCCGGACTGGAGCGTGACGCGACCGACGGGCTTGAGATGTGGTGTGAGTTTCGCGAGACTGCCGGATTAATGGATAACCTGATCGATCCTCAAAGGACTAGCCTTGTCGGCTTCACGACCTGATAGCGCGGCCGCCCCGGCGCGCTCCGTGCCCCACGTAATTGCTATCGCCAGCGGCAAGGGTGGCGTTGGCAAGACCAGCATTTCCGTCAATCTGGGAATTTCCCTGGCCAAAAGCGGCAAGCGTGTCTGTATTTTTGACGCGGATACCGGTCTCGCCAACGTCAATATCCTGCTCGGACTGGCGCCGCAGTTCACGCTCGAACACGTTTTGTTCGGTGCCAAGACCATCGAAGAAATTTTGCTCTCCGGCCCGTTTGGCATGAAGGTCATTCCGGGTGCCAACGGCATCAGCGAATGCGTCACGCTGCACCCGCGCCAGCAAATGCGCCTGACCCGCGAACTGGCGCGCATCGAAAGCGACTTCGATTATCTGATCCTCGATACCGCAGCGGGCATTGCCGATAACACGCTCGATTTCGCCAGCGCTGCGCATCAGACCGTGATCGTCATTACTCCGGAGCCGACCTCGCTGACCGATGCGTTCTCGCTGGTGAAATTGTTGCACCGGCGTCGGCAGATCCACCAGTTCCAGATCATCGTCAATATGGCTAACAGTGCGACACAAGCGCGCGAAGTGTTTCACCGGTTTAACGCGGCGGTGGAAAAATATGTCGGAGCACCGACCCATCTGCTCGGATTTCTGCTGATCGACGAAAGCCTGCGCAATGCTGTCTCGTTGCAGCATCCGGTGGCGCTGTTTCCGGATACCGATCCCTCCAGTCGTAGTTTTGTTCGCCTCGCCGATGCGCTGCAGGAAAGTTTTGATCAGCAAACAGACCAGCCGGCGATTGGCTTTGTCGAATTCTGGCAACGCCAGTTCCGGGCTCAGGCCGAGGGCGGCAGCGCCAATAACGAGGGCGTGAAAAAACCGCGACCGCAAGCGGCGCAGGCGGCTGCACCCGCACCCGGTGCCAGCCTCGACCATTATGTCGACGAATTAAAGGCGCGCCTGCTGTTGCTGCTGGCGAATGCCGATACGCCGCGCGACTCCCTGGCCGATCTGTTGACGGCGGTCAACGCGGCATTTCAGCAGCGGTTTCATACGCCTGCCATTAACGTGTGGGATACCTTGCAGGGTTTGATCGCGCAAGCCGACCGCGACGATCGGCAATTGCGTGAACTTGCGGACCGACTGCAACCGTGGGCGACGGAAGTGCCGGTCGTGCCAGCCGCGCCGCCGGAAGCGCCGCCGTTGCTGGTGGCGGAAGAGGCGCCGCTGCGGCCGCAACCGGCACCGGTGGTGCCGCGCATACACGGTTATAACGAAAATCGATTCGGCTCGCAGCCCGCGCTGCTGGAATTGTTGCGTCGGCAAGCCGACAGTGGAAAAACCGCATTGGAATTGATCGATATCCTGCGCTGAAAGTCATAGCGTTCGCGTTGCTGCGTCGATTGCAAACAATTCCACCACGCCAGCCATTGACAGCATTTGGCTTCTGCATTATTTAGGCTCCCCAGTCACCGCGCGCCGAATGATCAGCCGTTGTGACCGTCGTCTGGTTGACCGCGGATGCGGTGGAGTGCTGAATATGGCAACAAAGTTGTCTGGCGCCAGCAACAACAATGGTGGTCTGGGTGAGCGCGAAGTGAGTGGTGACGCCGCTGAGCTTGAAGTCGATACGGATCCCGTACCGGCACCGCCAGCAGTGCCGGCGGCGCCGAAGGACCCGATGATCCGACGCAAAATCGAAGACAAGCTGGAGCGCATTCGTCTGCGTGAAGAGCTCGGAATCTACGACGATGATCAATGGAAGGATTTGTGATCCAGCCGGTGCCGGCGCGGACAAACCCAAGTCGAATGAAACCAAAGTAGAAAACTATATTGGATCGCAAGCAGGTAATTTCGGCGCCCGACACTATGCCCAACGATACGCTGGCGCGTTCACGCTACGAGCGTCTCGCCCGAACCGTCAGCGAGTTGATGGATAAGGCGACGCAGAACGAACGCATCCTGCGCAAATTTCAGCAATACGAATTGCAACTGCTCGCCGTCTCCGGCATGGAGGCGCTGTTCGACTGCCTGCTCGGCGACAGCCTGAACCATTTTCAGCTCGACGCCGTTGAGCTGTGGCTGTTCGATCCCGATCGGCAGATGCGCACTTTGCTGCCGGCAACCGCGCCGCAATGGCCTGGTCTGGTATGGCTCGACAGCGACCGTCATCTGCGCGATCTCTACACCGGTCAGCATCAGGTACATCTGGTCAATCCGCTGCCCGCCGGTGTATTTATCGGCCGCTCGATGCGCTCGGCGGCATTATTGCCGCTGGTACGACACGGCGCGCTGGTGGGGGCGCTGCATCTCGGCGCACTCGCACCGCAACGTTTCACCGCCGACAAATCCACGGACTTTATCGAACATCTCGCCTGCATCGTTGCATCGTGCATTGAAAATTCCGCGAACCACGAGCGGCTGCATCGCCTGAGCATGATCGACATGCTGACACGCGTGGAAAATCGCCGCGCTTTCACGCAGTCGATGACGACTGAAATTGCGCGCGCCGCCCGCCACGGCGAACCGCTCACGGTGATGTTGGCCGATCTCGATCATTTCAAGCGGGTCAATGACAACCACGGCCATCAAATCGGCGATCGCGTGCTGAGCGCGGTCGCCCAGGAAATTGTGACGATGCTGCGCAAGACTGATCACGTCTGCCGTTACGGCGGCGAGGAGTTTGCGCTGATATTGCCGAATTGCGATCGCGCGTTGGCGCAGGAGGTGGCGGAGCGGATTCGGGTGCGCGTCAGCAGCCTGCATATTGCCAGCGATTCCGGCATCGAAGTGCCGGTTACGTTGTCGCTCGGGCTGACCTGCTGGTCCCAACCCGGCGCGTATCCCGCCAACCTTGCCGATCAATTGATCGGTCTCGCCGACAAGGCGCTTTATCGCGCCAAAGACTGCGGTCGCAACCGCGTCGAATTTCAAGCGATGCCTTGATCGATCAATAGGCGGGTGGCCGATAAATCACTTTAAAATCCATGGGCGCAATTCGGTAGAATGTGGCCTGACGTGTTTGTGACCGCGGTTTCAGCCATCGCGGGGTTTTGACAATCACAAGGCATCACATGGCGTCGCAATTTTTTTATATAGGTGGCACCTTATGAAAACACTGAAACATCTTTTCGAGAACAATCGCCAGTGGGCGGAGCAGATCAAGGAACAGGACCCGCAATTTTTCAACAAATTGTCGTCGCAGCAGCAGCCTGAATACTTGTGGATTGGCTGCGCTGACAGCCGCGTGCCTTCAAATCAGATTATCGGTTTGCTGCCGGGCGAAGTATTCGTGCATCGCAACGTCGCCAATATGGTTATGCACACCGATTTCAATTGTCTGTCGGTGCTGCAATACGCCGTCGAGATATTGAAAGTCAAACACATCATGGTGGTGGGGCACTACGGTTGCGGCGGTGTGCGTGCGGCGATGGAAGACGTGCAACACGGACTGATCGATAACTGGCTGCGCGCGCTCAAGGATATTTACTATTATCAGCAACATCGTTTTACGGCGCTGGAAAACGAAGAAGACCGCGTCAATCTGCTGTGTGAGATCAATATTCGCGCGCAGGTTTCCAATGTCTGCCATACCACTATCGTGCAAAACGCCTGGGCGCGTGGCCAGGCGCTGGAAGTGCACGGCTGGATTTACGCGGTGGGCGATGGCTTGCTGCGCGATTTAGGTATGACGGTTAACGGCCCGGATCAGATCGCAGATGTTTACCGTGTGGTCGGCCAATAGTCGTCAGCCACAATCAGCTGCCAACATATAACACTTCGTCGCGTACAGCTGCGTCCACCAGCAGGATGCGGTTGTCGTCGAGGTAGAGGCCGAAGGTTTTGCAGAGCTGGGCGGTATTGACGTCGCGGTAGATGGTCGATGCGACGAGGTCGAAGCCGGTGCGCTTGCGGGTCGCCAGGAGGGTGGGGAAGTAGGGTCGCCAGCTCCAGTTGTAGCCGCAGTATTTTTTTTCCTCGCGCAGCGTTGCCGCAATGACTTCGTAGTTTGGGGAGATCTGATAACCACCAGCGTCGCAGATAAAAAAGCGCATGATGCCGGCGCGTTGCAATTTGGCTAACAGTTCCATCGAGGGGCGGCCGGATTCATCGGTGTCCTGCAGCACGGACTGCAATTCAAAAATCAACTGCTTGATCTGGGTGCTGTGATCGACCGATGCACTCAGGTTTGCGCATTTGCGCTGGAGGTAGGTTTCCGTCAACAGGCGAACGCGCGGCTGGAATGTGGCCGGAGGTAGAAGGTCGGCAAGCGCGGGCGCAAACAAATAACCCTGCATATATTGCGCGCCGCATTCGACGCCGAAATAAAACTCTTCTTCGGTCTCTACGCCTTCGCAAACGATCTCGCAACCGGAGCGTTCGGCAATCGTGGTCATGCCCAGCAGCACATCGGCGGAAAGACCGCCTTTCGCGGCGAGTTTGAATAGTCGCATATCGAGTTTGATCACGTCCGGATGCAGTGCGATCACACGATCGAGCTGGGAGTAACCCGCTCCGAAATCGTCGATAGCCACGCGCAGGCCGGCGGCGTGATATTGCTTCACGATCTGGCGCAAGCGATCGAGATCACCGCTGGCTTCGGTAATTTCGATGATGATCCGCGTTGGATCGAGCCGGGAGTCCTCGATCAGACGCAACGTCGGCGAGGCGACATCGGCGCCAAGGCGACTGATCCAGTCCGGTGAAATATTGATGGTCAGGAAACCGGCATCGGGCTCTTGCGCAAAATGTTCGAAACCGCGCTGGCGCAAATGGCGGTCGACCTGGATTTTGAAATCGACCGGAAAGCTCGCATCGGTAAATAAGGCCCCCGCGCTGACGACACGATTCTGTCTGTCGCGGGTGCGCGCCAATAACTCATAGCCGGCGACGTGGCCAGTCGGCAGATACACGAGAGGCTGAAAGTGGGGGAAATAGTGATTTAGCGATGGAAGCATGGCGCCATCGTTGGCTGGCGCTACAGCATGCAACCGTTTGACACGGGATTTCATGATACCTCTATGATTATCCGCATCCCTGATGCATAAAAAATCCCTTCTTTAACGTCTGCAAAACTTTTGTCAAAGCGTCCGCAAATACTCCCGCCAACTGCCGAGCTGACTGATTTCGTGTGCGTCGGCGATGGCAAATGATTCACACAGAAAACCGCAGTGCCACACACCGTCGTCGAGTTCAACTTTTCCGATACCCAACGGAGCAGGGATAACAGCAACTAACGAGCCAAACTCAGCGGCGGGTACCCGCCACACTTCGACTTCGATGCTGTAACCGTTGACTCTGTCACGAATCAACCCGGGGCGCTTTGGTGCCGGACCTGGTAAAGCGAAAAAACGATACGCTTTTTTGGTGCGGGCAGTACGCACAAAAGTGGCGCGACGGCTAGTCAGCTGTCCATTAAGAGGCAGGCCTGACATATGCGCACCGCAAACGATCACATCGATATGGCTTTGTTCCTGACGTGCGGAATTTTGTGGCAGCGAATCAGAACGATTCTGCGACACGGATTGGGTGTGAACACCCAGCGGCAATTTGAGTTGCCCGTGTAGCGCATTTGCGTAGCTGAGCAGACGCAGATCGGAGAAATGATCAGCGAACAGCGTAATTCCGAACGGCAGGCCATTTTGCAAAATGGTGGTGGGTACAGCGACTGCCGATAAATCCAGCAGGTTCATGAAATTGGTGTAGTAGCCCAGATCCGAATTGCGCGCGATCGGATTGTCGGCGACAGCTTGCTGCGTCCAGTGGGTGCCGGCGGTGGGTGTTGCGATAAACGCGATGTCGTGCAGAATCGTTTCGGCCACGCGGCGAAAATGTTGCATTCGATACAGCGCAGAAAACGCATCGGCAGCAGACTTGGTCGCGCCCGGCGCAATGATTTCGCGGATCACTGGCAGCAGCGCATCCGGTTTTTCCCGCAATAATGTTTCGACGACCAGATAACGTTCCGCTACCCATGGCCCTTCGTACAGCAGCCGAGCTGCATCGAGGAATGGCGCGAAATCGATTTCGCGAGCGATGCCTCCCAATGATTGCAGTTGTTGTATCGCTTCTGCAAAGGCAGTGGCATACAACGCATCGCCGAAAAACTGCAATTGATCGGCGCGAGGTACGCCGAATTTAAATGGTTGCGACGGCAAGGCACCGAAGCTGGTGCCGCTGTTGTATGCAGGATTCGGCCGCGCAAAAGCGTCGGCCTCATCGAATTGGGCGCCGATTGCAAACAGCGTATTCAAGTCCTCCGCGGTGAGCGCAAACAGGCTGACGCAATCCAGACTGCGACACGCGGGTACCACGCCGCGTGTGCTCAACACCCCGCGTGTCGGTTTTAAGCCGACGATATTGTTGAACGCCGCAGGCACACGCCCGGAGCCGGCGGTATCGGTGCCCAGCGCAAAGCTGGCGAGGCCCAATGCCACCGCAACCGCCGAGCCGGAGCTGGAGCCGCCGGAAATATAGTCGGGGTTAAAACTGTTTTTACACGCCCCCCAAGGCGGTGGTGAGCGTACGCCAACCAGCCCGGTCGCGAATTGGTCGAGATTGGTTTTGCCGAGGGGGATGGCGCCGGCCTGAATATAAAGTGCGACCGTGGCCGCGTGATCGTTCGGGGTATAGGCGTAGTCGGGACAGGCGGCGGTGGTGGGTATTCCGGCGAGGTCGATATTGTCCTTGATTGCAAACGGCACGCCGTACAGCGGCAATGTCGCGGGCGAGTTCGCCGCCAGCATTTGCAGATACGGTTCTAAGGTCGCTTCGTCGAGCCGATGTATCCAGATATTGCGGTCATCGAACTGCTGCGCACGCTGGCGCAGAAACGCGAGCAATTCGCGCGGCGTGAAATCGCCGCGTTCGTAGTGCCGGCGCAGGCCGGCCAGTGTCAGGTCGAGTTGTTCAAAAAAAATTGTCATAACGTATCCAGATATTTTCGCGCGAGCGGCTTTGTGCGGAGGCTGTGTAACTAGCCCTAAACATCCTGTTCGCGAATGATCAGCAGTGCCTGTCCGGCGTTGATCGGGCTGCCTTCGCCGCGATTGATTGCATGGACCGTGCCGCCGACTGGCGATACCACATCGATTTCCATTTTCATCGATTCGAGCACGGCGATGATTTGGCCGGCGCTGATTACGTCGCCAGTCTTGACCAGAATCTTCCAGATGTTGCCGGCGACATGACTGTCGATGGCGACGCAGCCGGCCGGCAGATCGGTGTCGATGGCGGCAGTGTCCTGCGTGCTCTGGCTGTCGAAATGAAACTGACCGCTATCCATCCAGTGCTGCAGTTCTTCCGCGAACGCAGTCTGGCGCTGCGTGGTAAAGGTGGCAATATCATCCCTGTTGTTTTCAAGGAACTGTTGATAGTCACTCAAGCGGAAGCGTGTTTCTTCGATACGCAGTGGATACGCACCGCGCGGGAAATCGTGGCGGATTTTTTCCAGTTCTTGCGCACTCACTTCGTAGAAACGAATCTGGTCAAAGAAGCGCAGTAGCCACGGCTTGGAAAACTCCGCCGTGCTGCGGTGGCGATTCCACATCTGTAGCGTGCGGCCGATGAATTGATAACCACCGGGGCCTTCCATGCCATACACACACAGATAGGAACCGCCGATACCGACCGAATTTTCAGCGGTCCAGGTGCGCGCGGGATTGTATTTGGTGGTGACGAGGCGGTGGCGCGGGTCGAGTGGCGTCGCCACCGGTGCGCCGAGATAGACGTCGCCCAGCCCCATCACCACGTAGCTGGCATTGAACACGATTTTTTTGACGTCATCGAGGCTGTCGAGACCGTTGATGCGGCGAATGAATTCGATATTGCTCGGGCACCACGGCGCGTCCTTGCGCACTGACTGCATATATTTTTCGATCGCGAGCCGACACGCAGCGTCATCCCACGACAGCGGCAGATAGACGATTCGCGACGGTACTTCCAGCGCGGCGATATCGCCGAGTTGGGTTTCGGTATAACGCAGCCAGTCCAGCAAGGTTGCGAGCGGGCATTGCTGGCTGTCGTAATGCACCTGCAGCGAGCGAATGCCGGGCGTCAATTCGTAAATGCCGGTCGGCTTGGTTTTTTCCAGCGCCAGCATCAGCGCATGCACGCGAAACCGCAGATTGATATCGAGCATCTGCGGCCCGTATTCGACCAGCAGGTATTTATCGCCAGCGATACGATAGACCACGTCGACGCCATTTTTGTCAGCGGCAAGCGTGGCGACAATCGGACTCGGCAGCTGTTGTGGTGTCGTCATTCGGTTGGGAAGGACGTCGACATCATGTGCCGACAGATCGCGCAGGCTTTGCAGCTGTGCTGTTTCGATCGCCACCGCGGTATCGATCCCGATGGCGACAAAACGCACGCGATCGCCAGCCTTGAGTTGCCCCATTTTCCAGCGATCGGCGCGAATCACGGTCGCGGGGCAGACGAAGCCGCCGAGCGAGGGACCATCCGGGCCGAGAATCACCGGCATGTCGCCCGTGAAATCGATGGCGCCGATTGCGTATGCGTTGTCGTGAATATTCGACGGATGCATGCCAGCTTCGCCGCCGTCGGTGCGCGCCCATTGCGGTTTGGGGCCGATCAGGCGCACGCCGGTGCGGCTGGAATTGTAATGCACTTCCCAGTCGGCTGCGAAAAAAGCGCCGATGTCATTATCGGTAAAAAAATCGGGAGCGCCGTGGGGGCCGTAAATTACACGGATTTCCCAGTGGGGTGCGATCGCGGGACGCAGGTTTTCCGGTAGTCGCCGAGGTGGGGCTTTTTCGAAGTCGGCGTTGAGATGCAGCACATCACCGGCGCGCAGGGCACGACCGTTGTGACCGCCGAACTGGCCGAGTGTAAAGGTGGATTTCGCGCCGAGATAATCGGGGCACAGCAGCCCGCCTTTGACGAGCAGATACGCTCGCGCACCGGCGCTGTTGCTTTTACCAATCGCCAGCGTGCTGCCAGCGGGAATGTCGAGCACCTGCCAATAATCGACATCGACGCCATTCAATTTCGCGGGCCCCGTTAATTTCGCAGGGCCGATTAATTTTGCAGGACCAGTTAATTTTGCAGGAATAGGCGCGCCGGCCAAAACAATTTGCGTGGCGGTGCGAAAATGTAGCGTCGGGCCATTCAGCGTAATTTCGAGGCCCGCTGCAGTTTCCGCATTGTCGAGCAGGCGATTGCCGAGACGAAATGACCAGTCGTCGAACGGTCCCGACGGCGGCACCCCGACATCCCAATAACCGCTGCGGCCCGGAAAATCCTGAATGGATGTCAACGTGCCCGGCATCAGAATATCGATGCGCGGTGCTGCATAATTAAAACCGGCGAGAAACCGTGTGTGCATCTCGCCGCGCGCAAAAGTCTCGGTCGCTAAAATGGCGCGGCCATAATCGATATTGGTTTCGATACCGTAAATTCGCGTTTGTGCGAGCGCCGTGTCGAGACGTTTTATCGCGGCGTCGCGCGATTCATCCCAGGCAATAATTTTGGCAAGCATGGGGTCGAAGTAGGGCGACACCTCAAGGCCGGATTCAATCCAGCTATCGATACGCAGCGATACACCATCGGCGTCGCTATTGGCATCTGTATAGGGGAATTCGACCTGAGTCAGCAGACCCGCACTCGGCTGGAAGTTTTTACCCGGATCTTCGGCATAGACGCGCATTTGAATGGCGTGGCCGCGCGGTTTCAATTGCGCAGCCAGTTCGCGCAATGCCGGCAACTCGCCGGCACCGACTTCAATCATCCAGCGCACCAGATCGATACCGAAAACCTGCTCGGTGACGCCGTGTTCGACTTGCAGGCGTGTGTTTACTTCGAGGAAATAACACGCCTGCGCCTGCGGGTCGTAAATAAATTCGATGGTGCCGGCGCTGCGATAGGCGATCGCCTGCGCCAGTCGCAGCGACACCTGTTGCAGTTGTTCGCGCACGGTATCAGGCAGATTGGGCGCCGGTGTTTCCTCGATGACTTTCTGGTTGCGACGCTGCGTCGAACAATCGCGTTCGCCGAGAGCTATGGCATCGCCTTTGCCGTCGCCAAAAATCTGCACCTCGATATGGCGGGCATTGGTGACATATTTTTCGAGAAATACGCCGCTGTTGGAGAAGTTGTTGGCGCCAAGCCGTCGCACCGAATCAAACGCCGCCCGCAACTCATCGGCGCCGTAACACAGTTGCATGCCGATGCCACCGCCACCGGCCGTCGATTTCAGCATCACGGGATAGCCGATGGTTTCTGCGCTCGTCAATGCTGCATCGACTGAGTCGAGCAGGCCGCTGCCGGGCAGCAGCGGCAGTTGATTGTCTTCGGCGAGTTGGCGCGCGGTGTGTTTGAGTCCGAACGCTTCCATCTGTTCGGGCGTGGGGCCAAGGAACACGATGTTTTCGCCGGCGCAGCGCCGCGCGAAATCGGCATTTTCACTGAGAAAACCATAGCCGGGATGAATGGCCTGAACGCCGGTTTGCGCGGCGATCGCAAATAATTTTTCCTGATCCAGATAGGTTTGTACAGCGGAGCCTTCGCCCAAGCTATAAGCCTCGTCCGCTGCCTCCACGTGCAGGCTGTCAGCATCGGCTTCCGAATACACGGCGACGCTGCGGATATTCATCGCGCGCAGCGTGCGGATAACCCGGCAGGCTATGGCGCCGCGGTTGGCGATCAATACTTTGGTGAACATATGCCTGCTCTCATCAATTCCAGATCAATACTTCAATCGGTGTCGGGTTGTAGGCATTGCACGGATTGTTTAACTGCGGACAGTTCGATACCAACACGATCACGTCCATCAGCGCGCGCAATTCCACATATTTGCCGGCATCGGAAATACCGTCGGCAAAACTCAGCCCGCCGTCGGCAGTAACCGGAACATTCATGAAAAAATTGATGTTGTGGGTGATATCACGTTTGGTCAGCCCGAATTGTTCATTCTCGGCAACGGCCAGCATCCAGCTGTCGCGGCAGGCATGCATGCATTTTTTCTCCAAGGCATAACGCACAGTATTCGATTCGGTGGCACAGGCACCGCCAAGCGTGTCGTGGCGACCGCAGGTGTCGGCGACGATTTCGAGCATGGCGTTGCCTTCATTCGAAATCAGTTTGGTGCCGGCCGTGAGATAGATATTGCCCTGCTCGCGAATCGTATCCATCGCGGAATACCGTTCGCCGGGGTCGGCGGCTCTGTAAAACAGGGTGTCGGCGGCCTGATTGCCTTCGAGATCCAAAATGCGCAGTGTCTGCTCGGCTTTGACGACGTAAATCCAGTAGTCGCCAGCGGCGACGACTTGGCGATAGCTGGCGGTGGCGGGTTGCAGCTGGCTGGAAATAATCATGATCAACTCTCCACCTGAATATGGCAGTGATGGGTGGAGGTCGTCTGGTGGTGGTAGAGCTGATTGTTGGCGAAGCCGCGCTGATTTTCCGCGCAGTGATTGCGGCAGATATCGGCTTCACCAATGGGGTCGGCTTCAAAAATCTGATAGGCCAGCGGCTGGCGTGGATATTCCGCAGCGGGATTCAGCGGATGCGGGCAGGTGTGCAGTATCACCAGCGTATCCATCTCAAAACGCAGGTCGACGTAATCACCGGCTTTGCTGTGGTTGCTGATGAATTGCAGGTTGCCGGCTGCGTCGGTTGCGATCTTGCTGAACCAGTTGATATTCGCGGTCATGTCCTTGCGGCCGAGACCGTATTTGGCGAGCTCGACCAGAAAACTGTCGTAACCGTTTTGATATCGTTCGTTGCGGTACTGCTGATAATTGCGTTCACCCCATTTTTTGCGAACGATTTCGCGATTGCTATTGCCGGCGACGGTGTCGTGCCAGCCGCAGGTATCGGCGATGATCGAACAGAAAATGCGGCCCATATCGGAATACAGGCAGTGGCCGGCGGTGAGCTTGAACGTATGCTGGCATTTCAGCGTGTCGGGTGCGTTGTAGCGCTCCAGCGGATTCGCCGGGTTGTAAAACAACATGCCGACATTGGTCCCTGCAGTGCCGCCGCCTTCGCGATCGATCAGGCGCAGCACGTGACCGCGGCGCATTAAAAACGACCAATGCGCGCCGCCGGGAATTTCATCCGCATACAGCGGGGATTTTGCGAGTTTAGAGTCTGACTGAGACATGGAGATTGATCCGCCGTCATGGATTGACATCGCTTGCGGTCACACGGCGTTGACAACAAGTTTCTGCTGACAACTTTTTGTGGACAAAAATGGAGACCGCCAAGCAATCGCTATGCAGTTGTCTCCCGGGTTTTTGTCCCGCCGTGTAACCCCTGCGTTGCTGACAAGCTCGCGAGAAGACTCGTCAACAAACCGATCGGCAAGATCAGATGGGGTCGACAGCTCTCGGACCAGACATTGAGTTTCTCTTCAGAAAACCAATCGGAACCCTAGCCATCTATCGCCACTCATTTACGCCGCCGACTCGTTCAGGATCGGTGGTTTCATGCATGACTGCAGCGGAGGCTATCTAAAGTTTTTTCGCTTGGCAAATATTTTTATCCCTGGGGTGCATGCGCTAAATCGATGCGTTGTGCGAGTTCGTGGTGCGAAATAACCTGGCCATTCACCGGCCGGTTGGGGCATTCATTTCGCTAAATCCTTTGCGTACAAACACTTCCCGTTGCTGGCATAACCGTTGCCTTTG